>JBEKDW010000005.1:0-22407 GCA_050014155.1 Anaerolineales bacterium | reverse complement strand
ATCCGATGCGCCGTGTGCCGCTGCTTCTTGTGAACCTGGCTGTCGCCTTCAAGAATGGCGTCGATCCACGCCAGATAAGGTCCAAGCTTCTTGGAGGCCGGCCGTTCACGCCGACGGTATCCGGGCGGAACTGAAAAACTCAGCATCTTCGTGATCGTATTGCGGTGAACCCCAAACCGCTTCGCCGCTTCCCCGCGGACAAGGTCGACGCCCTCGTCGGCGTTCATCGCCAGTCGGAGAATGACGGCGGCCGAGGCGAGGCTGGAGGGCCATTTCGCGATCTCGCGGTCGGCCCGCTCCGACCACGGGCAGACGGCCGACCAAAAATATAGCAGCACCAATTGCCCGCGATATGCTTCCAGCTTGTGGATTCGTCCGGTGAGATCGGGCAGGGAGAAAGAAGGCGCGGGCGCTGTTAGGGCAACCATTGAGGGAGGAAGCCTCCCGTTACCAGTGAATGCGCATCCGAGCCGTCGGCGTTCATGGTCCAGATCTCCGGCGGATCGGAAGGGTTCGTTTCGTGGAAGCGCATGAACACCAGCCGGGTTCCGTCGGAACTCCAATGGATCGAGGAAACGCCGTAATCGGGCGTTTGGGTCAGTTGCTGGAAGGAAGAATCCTTCCAATTCATGACCCACAGTTGGCGGCCGGGAGTCCAGCGTGTGTCGAAATAATCGCGCGCCAGCGCCAGCCACGCGCCGTCGGGCGAAACGGCCGGCGAATAATCCTCGATCTGCATTTCGCCGCTGAGATCCCGCCGGGCGTTGGTTTTCACCGTGACGAGAATCAGGTGGCTGAAAATACGGGGAGACCGACCGCCCAGTGTTTCACCCTGTTCGGGGAAAATTTCCGGAAAGATCACGCCGCTTCCGTCCGGAAGCCAGACCCAGTTCTCGCCGGTCGCGTTGGGGACGAGGGTCGCTCCGCCCAGCAGGTCATCTACAACGATGGTTTGCCGGTCGGCGTCGAAGTAGGAAAGCCAGCCCGACGGAGCCCAGACGGCATTGCTCGCGATGTGCCCGGACGGGGAAACGATCCGCGATTGCGCTTTGCCGAGGTCGATGAGCTCGATGAACGGGTTGCCCGGCATGATGGATCCGCTCGGCTTACTTTCCATGGCGGCGCGTTCATACGCCACCATCGAGCCGTCGGGAGAGATCACCGGAGCGTGGCAGGCGTCCGGACTGCAATCGGCCAGGAGGGAAGGCGTGCCCGCATCGAGTACTTCGAGCCAAATTTTTCCCGGCCCACTCCCGGACCCGGTGGAATACACCAGAAAATCGCCGCGCGGCGAGATTTGAAAATCCACAATCGGCTCACCGGCACGGACCAGTTCGGCGGGGGTGCCGCCATCGGAGAGTAAATCCATCAACCGGGTGGGATCGTCGGCGGAAATATACGCCACGCGGTAGGGAGAAGGGACGAAGCTCCAGGAATACTCAGAGATCAGCGGCAGGCGGTTCCGCCCGCAGGCGCCCGAGCGCACGGTGAGCTTCACCGCCGCGCCGGTCGGCCACGGATTCTTGGGGACGAATCGCAGCACGTTGCCCTGCACACTGAGGTCGCCCTCGGCGGCGGGCACGATGCTGAAATGCGACACCGTGCAGGCGGGATCCATCGGCGCGCTGAAATGCGCTTCGATTGCGGCGTAGGATCCGGTCTGCGCGCCCGTCACGGGGAGCACCGAAACCACCCGCGGCGCAAAATACAATCCCACCGCCGCCAGGCCGATCAGGAATCCGAGCACCGGAATTAAAAACCACCGGAGGGAAAAGGAGCGGCGTTTCGAAAATAGGGGGGTCATAGGTGGTGAGCATTATAGCAGTGTGGGCTAAAGCGCCTGCTTTTAGGAATAGCTTGCCCCTTGCGGGCGGGCACGCGGGGCTAAAGCCCCGCGCTGGTACACAAACCCCTTTCGGGGCTATCTACGACTGTGTTTTTCAGCCCGCTGAAGGCGGGCTTCGTGTCATAGCGCCGTCATTTATTGCGGCGCGGAAAATCGCGGTACAGACATCGCGCGGGGATGAATCCCACCAAAGACACGCGGGGCTAAAGCCCCGCGCTGGTATACAAAGCCCCTTCGGGGCTATCTCCGACTGTGTTTTTCTTCCCGCCGAAGGCAGGCGCGCATCTGAACGCCCTTAGTTGAGACATGATTTTTATAGTCGCTATCAATATAATTTTCCAAAAAGCGGTACAATCGCGCATCGAAAATTCCCGGGGGATGCCATGAACCGCAACCGACTGATTCCAATCGCATATATGATTTTTCTTTTCGCGGCCGGCTGCCGACCGGTCGTGAATGCGCGCATCGCGGCGACGGAGATGCGGACCGCGACCGAAGCACCGTCGAGGCGCGCGACGGGCACGGCGACCGCAACGGACATCAATTGCATATCGGATCACGCCCGGCGCGAGGAAGCGGCCGTTACCGAGGTGATCGATGGCGACACGATCGAAGTCGACGTGGGCGGCGTTCCCTTCCGGGTGCGCTACATCGGCATGGACGCGCCGGAACTGGCCGGCGAACCGATGGCCGCGGAATCGCTCGCGGCCAACCGCAAACTGGTCGAAGGGAAACGAATCGTGATGATCCGCGATCAATCCGAGGCCGACCGCTACGGCAGACTCCTCCGCTTTGTGTTTGCCGGCGATACGTTCGTCAATGATGAGCTCGTCCGGCTGGGAATGGCGCGCGCCACGCCGTTTCCGCCGGACCTCTCCTGCCAGGCGGAATTCGCCGCGGCGCAGCGCGAGGCGCTGCAAGCGGGACGCGGATTGTGGGGCATCGTTTTAAGCTTGACCCCGCCGGGCGGCGGCGGAGCTTGCGCCGGAGGCTGCGTTACTCCGCCGGCCGGTTGCCGGATCAAAGGCAATATCAACTCCAGCGGAGAGAAGATCTACCACGTTCCGGGCGGAAAATTCTACGATAACACGGTGATCGAACCGGAAAAGGGCGAGCGCTGGTTCTGCACCGAAACCGAGGCGGTTGAAGCAGGGTGGAGAAGGTCGAAACAGTAAAAATCATTAATCCGCTTCAGAGGTCCGACCGTCAGAGGGTCCGCGCTGGATTTACTGCGAGGAAGAGGCCGTTGCAGCGGGTTTGAGAAGGTCGAAGCAATAAAAATAATTATTCCATTGTAGAAGCCCGTTCGTCGGGGGGTCCGCGCTGGGTTTACAGCGAGGAAGAGGCCGTTGCGGCGGGTTTGAGAAGATCGCAGCAATAAAAAAAATTATTCCATTGTAGAAGCCCGTTCGTCGGGGGGATAAATCCCCCGACTATTAACAGCGCCGGATAAATCCGGCTTTAAAGCCCGGCTTCAGCCGGGCGCGGTTGAGAGCACGGAGCTTCAGCTCCGGGTTCGCGGCGGGGTAGAGAAAGTCGAAGCAATGATACCGAAGTACACGGAGGTCACCGAAGAAGCCACGGATTACACGGAAAAACCAGAATAAGAGATAAAAAGGAGTCCTAAAGGCTCTTCGGTGGTTTCCGGTTCTATCGGTGTAATCCGTGTATAGCCCTTTCCGACCCCGCCCGCCGTCGCCGCCGCAAAATTTTAAGATAATTGGGACTTCCTTCTCGGAATTTCCTCTTCCCCGCTGTGCTATAATCATTGCAGTCACCTCTGCTCGACCATCACGTTCTCATCTTCCCGTATCGAGCGTTCATGTCTTTCGTCCACCTTCACGTACATTCCGAATATTCCCTTCTCGACGGGCTGGGAAAAATTCCCCGCCTCGTGGCGCGAGCCAAGGAATTGGGCATGCCGGCGCTCGCCCTCACCGATCACGGCGTGCTGTTCGGCGCGGTGGAGTTTTATAACGCCGCGAAGGAAGCCGGCATCCGCCCGATCATCGGGATGGAAGCTTACCTTTCCCCACGCGGGATGAAGGACCGCGAAGCGCGCACCGACCGCGATCCCGCGCACCTCCTGCTCCTGGCTCAGTCCGACGCCGGATACCGCAACCTGCTGCAGATTGCATCCGCCGCGCAGCTCGAAGGCTTCTACTACAAGCCGCGTATCGACCACGAGTACCTCGCCGCGCACGCCGAAGGGCTCATCTGCACGAGCGGTTGCCTGGCGGCGGAGATTCCGCACGCGCTCGCCGAAGGCCGCACGCAGGAAGCCGAACGGCTCATCGGCTGGTATCGCGACCTGTTCGGCGACCGCTTCTACATCGAATTGCAGGAGCACGAAATCCCCGAGCTGCGCGAAGTCAACAAGCAATTGGTGCAACTCGCGCCGCGCTTCGGCGTGGGGATGGTTGCCACCAACGACGTGCATTACGTGATGCAGGAAGACAGCGTCGCGCACGACATCCTGCTGTGCATCCAGACCCAGACGGTGGTGAGCGAAACCAACCGGATGCGGATGTCGGGCAACTCGTACTACCTGCGCACACCGCAGGAGATGCAAGCGCTCTTTGGAGAAATCCCCGGAGCGATCAGTAACACGCTCGCCATCGCCGAACGATGCTCGGTGGACCTCGGGTTCAAGGGCTACCACCTGCCGGTGTTCCCCGTTCCGGAGGGCAAGACCTCCGACGGATACCTGCGCGAACTGTGCACCGAGGGCCTGCAATCCCGCTACGGCGGGCGTGCCTCCTCCCCCGAAATTCAAAAGCGGCTCGAATACGAGCTCGACATCATCCACCGCATGGGGTTCGACATGTACTTCCTCATCGTGTGGGATCTGTGCCGCTACGCGCTGCAATCCCGCATATGGTACAACGCTCGCGGATCGGCCGAGGGCTCGCTCGTCGCCTACGCGCTGCGGATCACGCTAGTGGATCCGCTCCAGCATGGGCTGATCTTCGAACGCTTCCTCAACCCCTCGCGGGTGAGCATGCCCGACATCGACCTGGATTTCCAGGACGACCGGCGCGGCGAGGTGCTGGAATACGCCGCGCGCCGCTACGGGTCGGATAAGGTGGCTCAGATCATCACCTTCGGAACGATGGCCGCGCGCGCCGCGGTGCGCGACGTCGGGCGCGTGCTGGATATCCCCCTGCCGGAAGTGGACAAGCTCGCCAAGCTCATCCCCAACACGCCCGGCAGGGCCGTTACGCTGGCCGAGGCGCTGCAGGAGGTGCCGGCACTGCGCGAAGCCTACGAGAACACCGACTACCTGCGCGACCTGGTCGACACGGCCGCCAAGCTCGAGGGCGTGATCCGCAACGCCGGGACGCACGCCGCGGGCGTGGTGATCTCCGACCGGCCGCTCGTGGAATACGTGCCGCTCCACCGCCCGACGCGTGGCGCGCTCGAAGACAACCCCGTCGCCGCCGTGACGCAGTTCGAGATGCAGGTGCTGGACAAGCTCGGGCTGCTGAAAGTGGATTTTCTGGGCCTCGCGACGCTGACGGTGATGCAGCGCGCCTGCGCGTTGATCAATGAGCGGCACGAAAAAGAATTCACGCTCGACACCATCCCGACCGACGACCCGGCGATCTTCGAGCTGCTCGGGCGCGGCGAAACCGACGGCGTGTTCCAGGTGGAAGGCAGCGGCATGCGCCGCTATTTGATGGAGATGAAGCCCACGCGGCTGGACCACGTGATCGCGATGATCGCGCTCTTCCGCCCGGGTCCGATCGAATTCATCCCGCTCTACATCCAGCGCATGCACGGACTGCAACCGGTGGAATACCGCCACCCCTCACTCGAGCCGATCCTGCGCGAGACGTACGGGATCCTCATCTACCAGGAACAGCTTATGCGTGCGGTGATCGACATGGCGGGCTACACGCCCTCCGAAGCCGACGACCTGCGCAAAGCGGTATCGAAGAAGAACGCCGAGTCGATCAAAAAGCACCGTGCGAAGTTCATCGCCGGCGCCGGGAAGGTGCTGCAGATTGCGGCGGACCTCGCGGCGGCGATCTTCGACGACTGGGAAGGATTCGCCCGCTACGGATTCAACAAAGCCCACGCGGCGGATTACGGCGTGATCTGCGCCCAGACCGCCTACCTCAAGGCGCATTACCCGGTGGAGTTCATGACCGCGCTGCTCTCGGCCTCCAAGAACGAGATCGAGAAGGTGGCGCTCTACATAGCAGATTGCAGGCGCCTGGGCGTGGCCGTGCTGCCGCCGGACGTCAACCGCAGCGGGTGGGATTTCACGATCGAGGAGAAGCCGGAGGGCGGATACGCCATCCGCTACGGATTGGGCGCGGTGAAGAACGTGGGCGCAGGACCGGTGGACGAATTTCTGCGCGTGCGCGAACGGAGCGGGGCGTTCTCGTCGCTTGACGACCTCGCCGCGCGCGTGGACCTGCGCCGGGTTGGCAAGCGGGCGCTTGAGTCTCTGGTGAAGGTGGGCGCGCTGGATACCCTGGGCGAGCGCGTGGGTGTGCTCAACTCCCTCGACGCGATCCTCTCGGTATCGGCGAGCCACTTCCGCGCGGAGGAAGCCGGCCAGATCAGCATGTTTTCCTCGGCCGCCGGCGCGCCGATCGAAACGATCACGCTCGCCGCGTCCGGCACGGTGCCCAAGCGAACGATGCTCGATTGGGAAAAGGAACTGCTCGGCCTGTACGTCAGCGACCACCCGCTCTCGGCCTACCTCGAAGAGCTGCAGAACGTCGTCACCCACTACAGCGCAGAACTTACCGAACCGGTCAACGGCGCGCACGTGCAGGTGGCCGGGATGATCGTCCACGTCCGTCCGTTCCAGACCCGCCGGGGCAAGGCGATGGCGTTCGCCACGATCGAGGACCTGCAGGGCACGATCGAGCTCATCCTCTTCCCGTCGGTGTGGGAGAAGGCCAAGGCGGTCGTCCAGGACGGCGCGGTGGTCGTGGTGTGCGGCAAAGCCGAAACCGGCACGGGCACGCCGAGAGTGCTCGCCGAAACGATCACGACCGACCTCAAAAAGGCCGGCGCGGCGCGGAAGAAAGATCCGGCGCCGTCCGTTACCGCCCCGTCCGATCACGTACCGTACGTTCCCGCCGATCCCGCTTCTCCGAGCGAGGAAGATTGGCTGCCGCCGCCGTGCGATCCGCTGGACGAGATGGCCGCGGTTCCGGCGATGGCGGCGCCTGCGCCGATAAAGATTATGGAAATAAAGAACGTCGATGCGCCGGAAAAGTGGGTGGGATCGTCGATCCCGCCTGCCAAGATCATGGAAATAGAGAAGGTCGATCCGCCGGAAATGTGGGCGGGATCGTTGATCCCGCCTGCCAGGATCGTGGAAATTGAGAAAATCAATACGTCAGATATTCAACCGGCGGTGATATTGGCATCTGCCCCGCCGAAGGTTGACTCAACCTCAATCCCGCAAACGGCGTCACCGGTGGCGGCGGCATCGCCGATGCCGCCTACAGCCCAAGCGGCTGTGGCGGGATCTCCGATCCCACCTACAATTATTACTCAGCCCAAGATCGACGGGCCGCGGATGATCGTTCTCTTCCTGCGGGAAACGGGCGACCGGGCGCGCGACACGCGCCGGCTGCGCATCCTCTACGGGCTGCTCACCTCGTACCCGGGTGCGGACCGGTTCGCCTTCCACATCTCCGAAGCCCAGCGCACCTACCGGCTGGAATTCCCGGCCAACACCACTGCCTGGTGCCCGGAGCTGGAACGGCAAGTGAACCAGCTGGTCGGGACGGGGTGCGTGGAGGTGCAACCTTGGACGGTGCAGTGAAGAAGACGGGGGCTTTTGTGCGTATATTCCCGCGCGCGCTCATGATCGCGGTGGGCGCCGTCACCGGCAGCCTGATGGCGGGCTTAGGCCTCGCGATCCGGCTGCAGGATGTCATCCCCGCCGGGGGATTGAGCGCGTGGTTCGGGACGGCGTTCTTCACCGCCATCGGATGGACCACCTATCGCACCGGCTGGGTGCTGGTGCTGGCGGGAATCTTCTGGGTGGCGGCGATGGCGGCCTGGGGGACGCGCAACCGCTGGGGTTGGTGGACGGCCGTTGCCGCCGGCATCACTTCCCTTGTCTTTTTCCCCGGCGGCACGCTCGCGGGATTATTCGTCCTGGCGATGATGATCCCGTTCATCCTGCACGACCGTCCGTGGCGCGAGGCGATGAAGCGAAGAGTGGAACGGGAGCAATTAGGAAATAAAATGTAGGGGACTTTCCGTTTAAGACGAAAATATCCAGGTATATGGGTAGGTAGATGGAATAATTTCCGTCTACTCCAACTGAGGAGCGTTTTAAACAGAATAAGGTACTTCTATAGGATTTATATCTGGAAATATTTCCGGTTAAACACTAGTTGAGCAGAGTTATTTAGGAGGGTAGCATTATGTCAACCATCGATTATTCTACAATCTTAAATGAACATAGATTTTTACAAGCTATTACGAATGTGAATAGGCGTGCGGAGAAACAAACAGACCAAAGCAAGCTTGTTGAAATATTTGTTGAAACAGATTTGCCAACGCGGTGTGAGACAACTGAACACCAAATAATATTGGGCCGGCGTGGTACCGGAAAAACACACTTGATGAAATATTTCCAATATCAAATGCAGTCAAAAGGATATGTAATTTATTTTACTGATTGCACTCGATTAGGGAGTGGTATACCGAGCGCTTCCGACGATCCAATTGTAATTGCATCAAAATTCTTTTCTTCCCTATTAAATGATCTTGGAACCTTCTTATTAGATCATGCTATAAGGTTGGAGAGTATTACTAGAGAGAAAGAAGAAAGAATATTAAATTCACTTTCAACAGGGTTGGCTGCCTATATGACGCCTTCAGCCAATGAAGGAGAGTCCATTTATAATTATAGGCAAATATCATCCACAACCAAATCTTTGCTCGAGGATTTAGAAATTGGGCGGTTGTTTGTTGTTATTGATGAGTGGGCACAAATTCCACTCAATGCACAGCCTTATTTGGCAGAATTTATAAAACGAGCATTATTAACTGTCCCAACTATATCTTTAAAATTGCTTGCAGTAAATTATCAGTGCAAATTTAGTACTTCCATTGCTGGTAATATTATTGGAATGCAACGTGGAGCTGATTTTACCGATGTGATTGATATTGATCAGTATTTAATTTTTGAGGAAAATCGTTCACTTGTTACAGATTTCTTCGGTCAATTATTATATAATCATCTAGGTGCCGAATTAGATTGGAACCTAAAATTATCTTCAGAAGAGAAAGCCAAAAGTATAAAAAGAATATTTACACAAGAGCCTGATTTTGTTGAATTGGTCAGAGCAGATGAGGGAAATTGCAGAGATTTTATATGTATATTTAGTAAGGCCTATATTGAAGGATTCAGGCGTAATACAGATGCGAAATCAATAAGTATTCCCCATATACAAAGTGCCGCAAGTTCTTGGTATACAAATGAAAAGGAATCAAATATCAAAACTGAAAAAGATGTTCGAGAAACAATAAGTTTCCTATTGGATAAGGTATTAAAAGATTATAGGTCAAGAACATTTATGGTTGAAACCGGACAGGAAGAGCATCCGAGATTATTAAGATTATTAAACGAGCGGATATTGCATAGGCTTAATATAAAATATTCCCATCCAGATAGACCTGGACTTCGTTATGAACTATATTCACTTGACTATGGTGCTTATATTACATATCGAGGAACGGTAAATGAACCAAGACAAGAAATATTTTTTACGCGCAAAGATGTAGCCCTGTTACCGGAAGATGAAAGGAAAGGAATTGTTCCATTTGATGATAGGAGAAGTATACGAAGAATTGTTTTTAATCCAAATGAACTTTCGATTGAAACATAATTACTCTGCCCAACCTGCGGCTGCAGGCGCCCTGGCCTATCGCGGCAAAATATCGCGACTATTGCTTCGATGACTTTTCGTATAAAATGATTTCTGCCGTATGTTGTGTATGCTAGCGCAACAATCCATAGCACCGAGATTTGCAACAAAGCACTCAGAGAGGATGACCCAAGATGGAATATAAATTTATCGGCAAAACGGGCGTCAGAGTCTCCGCCTTATGCTTTGGAACCATGTCGTTCGGAGGGGACGCCGACAAAGCCACCTCACAAGCCCTTTTTTATCGTTGCCGGGAAGCCGGCATCAATTTCTTCGATTGCGCCAACGTCTATCAGGCCGGCGTCGCGGAGGAAATCCTGGGCGAATTAATTGCCACGTGCCGGGACGAGGTGGTTCTGACGAGCAAAGTCTATTTCTCCACGGGGGAGGATGTCAACGCGGGGGGCGCTTCGCGCCGCCATATTACGGCGTCCGTCGAAGCCAGTCTCAAGCGTCTCAAGACGGATCATCTCGACTTTTATTTCATCCACCATTTCGACGCCGATACACCCTTGGAAGAAACGTTGCGCGCGCTGGACGATCTGGTGCGCCGGGGGAAGATTCTCTATCCGGCAGCGAGCAATTTCGCCGCCTGGCAGGTTGCGAAGGCCTTGGGGATCTCGGCCCAAGCGGGACTAGCTCGTTTTGAGTGCATTCAACCCATGTATAACCTGGTGAAGCGCCAGGCGGAAGTGGAAATCCTGCCCATGGCTTTGTCGGAAAACCTGGGTGTGATTCCCTATAGTCCGCTCGGTGGCGGTTTGCTTTCCGGCAAGTACGGTACTTCACGCAAGCCCGCGTCGGGACGGTTGATCGATAACAAAATGTACCGGGCGCGGTATGGGACGGATTGGACATATGACGTCGCGGAGCGATTTTCCGATTTTGCGCAATCGCATGGATTCACGCCCGCCAGTCTGGCGGTGGCTTGGGTGGCAGGCCATCCGGCGGTGACGGCGCCGATTATCGGGGCGCGCAACCTGACGCAATTGGAGGATTCGCTGAAGGCCCTGGAAATCAAACTGACGCTGGAGTTGCGGGCGGAAATTTCCGCGCTATCGCCCGAACCGCCGCTCGCGACGGATCGCGAGGAAGAGCGGACGTCGGATGGTTTTGTGCGGCGTTTGTAACGAAGCGTTTATCGGTGAAAACACGCCCAAAACTAGGGTGAACGCGAAGTTGCCAATAATGCCGGATATCGAGAATTTTACTCTGATACGTTATCGTGTAAAATTGGTGGGGTTGTACAAAGCCGGCTAAGGGCCCCCGGCGCACCCCCAGCCGGGGCGGGCCCCCACTCGCGAATTCTTCGCATGGGAAGCCCCCGCTACGCAACCATGCTTGACCCGAAAGAACACGGGATCAAGCATGCTTCGCGAGGGCGGGCTCACCGATGCTCATCGCTCCCCCGCTTCGCAACCATCACCACTCGATGAGCAGAACCGAGCGGTGATGCTTCGCGAGGGCAGGCGGGGGGCGCAAGCCGTTAGCCCGTTCTTTGCAAAGAAAGAAAATTTATGAAATCAAAAGATTTAAAAAAAACCGTGCCCACTAAAAAAATTTCACTTAAACGCGTGCTTAATAAAAATAAGAAAATCAAAAAAACTGTTAAGCAGGCTGCCAGTGAACTCACCTCGGTAAATGAAGTTCTAAAACAGAAAAAAAAAGTCAATATCCCTGTTCCGGCCATCCAAGAGGCCATCACTCAGAACGTAGGTGTCGAGCACAAGGTGGCGAAAGCCGCAGACGATTTGAAGCAGGTTAACACCGAACTTGCCAAAGGAGTGGTGGAAAGAGTAGCCTTCGAATCCGAACTCGCCAGCACGAAGATCGATCTGGCCGAAGCGCGCGACGATTTATCGAAATCCCAAGCCAAAGTGGAAGAAACGCGGCAAATTACGCTTCATGACGCACTCACGGGCCTTCCGAACCGAGTGTTATTTGAACAGCGTCTCGAACGCGGGTTGATCCAAGCAAAACGGCGCGGTTGGGAACTCGCCATCTTGTTTATGGACATCGACAAATTCAAAAGCATTAACGACTCTTATGGTCATGATCTGGGAGACAAGGTGCTGCTCATGGTGGCAAACCGTTTACACTCTTCCGTCCGCGAAGAAGACACGGTCTGTCGCTGGGGAGGCGACGAGTTTGGGTGTCTGTTGTTAGACGTCAAGCAAGAAGCCAACGTGACTCGCATTGCGAAGAAGATAGTTAATCGGATTGCCGAGGCTTGCGAGATTAATGGGACTGTTCTTTCTATAAGACCCAGTATGGGTATTGCCATATATCCTGCAGATGGAGAAACGGCTGATATCCTTTTCAAAAATGCCGATATGGCAATGTATAAAGCCAAGGGGACAGAGAAGAGAGTTGTGCTTTTCCGTGAAACCGCTTTTAACTGATCCGTGACTTTCGGGATCATCATTGCATAAGACTTTCCCTCGGATCCGAGAATCTGGTAAACAGAAAGCGGGCTAACACAGGCTCCAGCGGATCCCAAAAGAACTGGGGCAAGCCCCCGCTCGCGAAGTCATCGCACCGGTAGGGCACCGGCGCTCATCGCTCCCCCGCTTCGCAACCATCACCGCTCGATGAGCAGAACCGAGCAGTGATGCTCCGCGAGGGCAGGCGGGGGGCAGGCCCCCGCCAAGAGTGCGCGGGGGCAGGCTTTGGTCTTCGGCGGCGAAAATTGGAGAATTTTGCTTCGATGAGCATTCGTATAAAATGAGTGGCGCTATCCGCAGTCGGCCAAGCGACCCATTGCCCCCCGGATCAATCACCACCCGTTTTTTGGGTGGTGATGAATTGCGCAGGGGGGTGAATCGCCAACCGTTGGGCGGCCAAAAAAGGACCTTTTTTCGCGAAAAATAATCCAAAAAATGTTCCATAGCAAGGATTAAAATAATGAATACGGAGCAAATTATCTCGTTATTATTAGGATTATTGATTGTTGGTGAGGCCATTATGCTATTAATTGGTATGTATGTCATAAATAAAAAGCAAAATGAATGGAAAACCAGATTCAATACAAATACTTTGCTTATAGATATTGCTTTTGGAATGATAATAATTTTCAATGCGATTGAAAATATGCCTTATAAAGTGGTAGCGATAGTTGTGCTAATAATTACACATTTGTTTCGAGAAATCGAATATTTCCATAAAGAAAAGAAAAATAGGTTCATATTTAATTTGCCATTATTTATTGTAAATACAATCAAGCTCATCGGATTAATAGTATTATTACTAATCGTTTTATAAGGCGGCCCAAACCGCGGCTGCAGCCCCGTCGCTTCGCAACCGTACATGTTCCTAAAAACCACAGGAACATGTACGCTTCGCGAGGGCAGGCCGCCCCGGCCCCCGCTTCGTAATCGCACAGGTTCCCAAATAATACGGGAACCTGTGCACTCCGCGAGAGCAGGCTTCCGCCGTGCGGGCCGGGGGCGACCTCCCCCTTCGCAAACCATTGCCGCCCAAAGTACGGGCGGCAATTGCTTCGGGGGACAGGCCCGCTCCCCCCGCTTCGCGAGGGCAGGCGGGAGGCAGGTTTTGGCCAAGGCTCAGCAAGGAAACGTTAAATTTGCGTTTTTATTTCCCTGCTAAAATAGTAACTAAAGCGCGGAAGCGGCCAAGCGCTCTTTTGCCCCTCGAAGCAATCACCACCCGTTATTTTTGAGTGGTGATGAATTGCGCAGGGGGGCCCCCACTCGCGAATTCTTCGCATCGGAAGATCACCGATGCTCATCGCTCGGGGGGTGGGATGAGCCACCAGCCGATGGGTTTCAGAAAAGCAAGGGATTGAATATCCCATTTGAATGGTAGAAAAAGTCTATGGTTTATAACATGAATATCCGTCCAACATCACCCAATACAGAGCATTTCTTGATAGAATCAATGATAATGTTGAATATGCCCGCAAAAAGCAAAATACAGCCCCTGTTGCTCCGGACTCAACGTGAGTTTGCCATGCAACCAACCGCTGATCGGCGACGGTTCCAATCCGGGTACGGACATCGAGATTGTGGCTTCCAGCCTTTTCGTGATTGACTCCATCGTGACTGCTCCGTTTTGCGAAAGCGAGATTGTTGTGACAAACTTTTCTTACCCTCCTCTGCGGAGTAGTCAATTCCCATGCTATGGTTAGCGTCCTATTCACTCAAAAGTCAGCGCAGATCCGCGTTCTAATTGCGAGGGCAATCCCATGAATAAAACCACTTTTGCACTGTTCTTTGGTAACCGTGGCTTCTTCCCGGCGTCGTTAATCGCCAGCGCTCGCGAGGAAATGAAGCGCGAGTTGAATGCCTTAGGGCACGAGGTCTTGATGCTCTCTACCGAGGCCACGCGTTACGGCGCGGTCGAAACGCCACGGGAGGGCGAAGTCTATGCCGGCTTCCTGCGCTCCAATCGCGGCAAGTTTGGCGGTGTGATTGTCTGCCTGCCCAATTTCGGCGATGAGACCGGCGCAGTGGCCGCCCTGCATGAAGCCGGTGTGCCAATCTGGATCCAGGCTTACCCGGACGAATATGACAAGATGAGCCCGACCCTGCGACGCGACTCGTTCTGTGGCAAAATTTCGATCATGGACGTGTTCCGCCAGTATGGCGTGAAGTTCACTGCCCTAAAGCCGCACACCGTCAAACCGGGCAGCCAGCGCTTCAAGGCCAACGTAGACGAGTTCGACCGCATCTGCCGGGTGGTGGGCGGCGTGAAGGGCATGGTCGTCGGCGCGATTGGGGCGCGCACCACGCCATTTAAAACCGTGCGTATCGACGAGATCGCTTTGCAGCGACACGGCGTTACGGTCGAGACCTTCGACCTGTCGGATATTTTCCTGCGCATGAAGGCCGTCAAACCCCAAGGAGCCGCCTATGTGGATAAAGCCAAAGTGCTGCGCGACTTTTCGTCATGGGAAGGCGTACCGGATCTGGCTTTCGACAACCTCGTGCGGCTGGGCGTCACGCTGGACAAACTGGCCGAAGAGGCCGGTCTCGACGCCATGGCAATCCGTTGCTGGACCGAAATGCAGCAGCAGATCGGCATTTCACCCTGCGTGGTGATGGGTGCACTCAACGAGATTGGCCTGGCCTCGGCCTGTGAAGTCGACGTGGGCAACGCCGTGGCGATGCGGGCCTTGCACCTGGCCTCGGATCAACCGGTCGGGCTGTTGGACTGGAACAATAATTACTATGATGAAGACGACAAGTGCATCCTGTTCCACTGCGGACCGTTGCCGGCCAGCCTGATGGAAGGCAAGGGCCGCGTCTCCGATCACTTGATTTTGGCGAACACGATCGGCGAGGGCAACGGTTTTGGCTGCAACGTGGGCCGCATCAAGCCAATGGACTTCACCTTCGGCAGCCTGATGACCGACGAAGGCAAAGTGAAGATCTACTTGGGGGAAGGCAGCTTCACGCGCGATCCTTTGCCGGACAACTTCTTCGGCGTAGCCGGCGTGGCGCAGGTTCGCAACCTGCAAGATGTACTGCTGCATATAGGATCTGGCGGCCATCGTCATCATGTAAGCATTACGCCGGGATGTGTACAGACGCCGTTGCGCCAGGCGCTGGCGCACTATCTCGATTTTGAAGTGGCTTTGCCGCAGGATCACGCATAAGAAAGAAAATATGAGTCTTTTGGGCATCGACGTTGGTACGAGCGGTTGCAAAGCGGCGGTCTTTTCGGAAGACGGGCGGTTGCTGGGGTTGGCCTACGAGGAGTACGACTATCAGCGACCACAACCAGGCTGGGCGGAGTTGGATACGGCCCGGGTCTGGCAGCAGGTCAAACGCACGATTGGACAGGCGGTTGCATATGCAAAGGGTGATCCCGTCAAGGCCTTGTGTGTCTCGTCTTTGGGAGAGACTGTCATTCCGGTGACCAATGGCCGCAAGATCCTCGGCCCCGGCTTGTTGAATTTCGATGTGCGCGGCGAGGAATATCTCGACAAATTGCGGGGATTGATACCCGATGAGCAGTTGTACCGGATTAACGGTAATACCCTCGGCAACCAGTATACGCTGACCAAGTTGAAGTGGCTGAAGCAACACCAGCCTGACCTTTATCAGCAGGCCGACATTTTCCTGCTCTGGAGCGGTTTGGTCTCCTTTATGCTGGGCGCTGACGCCAAAGTGGATTACTCACTGGCGAACCGTACCCTGCTGTTCGACATCGAACGCAGCGACTGGTCGGATGAGATGCTGGAGCTGGCGCAACTGGACCGGGAGAAGCTGCCTCCCACGGTTCCCTCCGGGGTGGTGATTGGTTCCCTAGCAGGCCCCATCGGCGAGGAGTTGGGCCTATCGGCGGGCATTCCCATCGTCAGCGGCGGGCACGACCAGTGCTGTAATGGTATCGGTTGCGGTGTGATCGCGCCGGGACAGGCCATGTATGGCATGGGCACCTACTTGTGTCTCATGCCGGTTTTTGGGCAGCGGCCCGAAGCATCGGCCATGATCGAGCGCGGCCTGAGTACCGAGCATCATGCCGTGCCGGGGCAGTACGTCAGCTTTCTCTACAACCAGGGCGGTTCGATGGTCAAATGGTTCCGCAACACGTTTGCCGCCGCAGAACGCCGGCAGGCGCAGGCCAGCGGACAAGACCTGTATGCGGCCTTGTTTTCAGAAATGCCCGAGGATTTGAGCCGGATCATGGTGCTGCCACATTTTGCGATCACTGGCCCGCCGGATTTCATCGCTGATTCGTGCGGCGTGGTGGCGGGCTTGCAATTGGAAACTTCGCGCGGCGAAATTTTGAAAGGTCTCATCGAGGCGATGACGTTTTACATCCGTGAGATCTTCGAGGGCCTGCCAGGGGCGGGCATCGAGGTTGCGGATTTTCGCGCCGTCGGCGGCGGCAGCAAATCGGACGTCTGGATTCAGATTAGCGCCGATATTTTGGGGCGCCCGTTCGTGCGTCCTAAAATCAAAGAGGCGGGTGTCTTGGGCGCAGCCATCCTGGCGGGGGTGGGATGCGGAGTCTTCCCCTCGCTGGAAGTTGGCGTCGAGACTATGGTTCAATTGGATCGTACTTTCGACCCTGACCCGAAAAAGCAGAGTCTATACAGCGAACGCTTTGCCAAATACCAGCGCCTGTGGCCGTTGATGGCCGATTATTTGCGTGACCTGGCAACGTAAGAAGAAGGGAAGGTTTTCGGATGGCTAATCTATTCAATCGTTCCTGGACGCGTTCGGAATTGCTGAACTACGTGGGAGACCTGTCGCAAATTGCCGGCATCAGGCTGGGCGAATGGGCGGACGGTACCGAACGCGGCCTGCGCGTCGCTGACGTCTGTACTGGATCGGGTCTGGCCTTCAACGTATTGCTCGATCGCGGCATGGACATCGGCCCGGCCTCGTACAAAGGCATGCCGCTGGCCTGGGTTTCGCCGACGGGCTGGAGTCACCCGATGTACTATGATCCGCAAAACACTGAATGGTTGCGCACTTTTGGCGCCGGTCTGCTGACCGGCTGCGGCCTGACCTATCTTGGCGCGCCTGACGAAGATGAAGGCGAGTCGCTCGGACTGCATGGCCGCCTGTCGCACTTGCCTGCTCAACGCCTGCGTGTGGACGAAGCCTGGCAGGGCGACGAATGTTCTTTTTGGATCGAAGGTGAGATGCGGCAGGTGCGTGCCTTTGGCGAGAACCTGCGCTTGAAGCGTCGCATTACGGTAGAGTTAGGCGGCAGCCGCATCGCCGTCCACGACCTGGTAGAAAACCTGGGCGTGGCCGAAAGTCCGCTGATGCTCCTGTACCACATCAACCTGGGCTTCCCATTCCTGGATGAGACCAGCGAACTGGTGGCCGAACCGCATCCCGTTGAGCCGCGTGACGCCGCAGCCGAACCGGGTTTGCCGGAATGGATGCGCTTCCAGAAACCGACGCCGGGTTACGCCGAACAGGTTTTTTATCATGACCTGCCCGCTGATAAGAACGGCTGGGCCGGTATCCAGTTGGTCAACCGCCCGCGCAAGCTGAGGTTGCGCGTCCGTTTCCAGAAGGCTACTTTGCCGAATCTCGTCCAGTGGAAGATGATGGGGCAAAGCAATTATGTACTGGGAGTGGAACCGGCCAACTGCCGGGTCGGTGGGCGCAGCCAGGAGCGCGGTCGCGGCGCGCTGCAATTCTTACAGCCGGGCGAGCAACGCGAATTCCGGGTAGAGATTGAAGTGAGTGAAGGTTAATAGGTGCAACGATGACACTGGTCTCGATCAAAAATGAATTGACAAAGGCGCGCCGGGAGCGCTATGCGGTTCCCCTGTTCGACGTGTTTGAGATGCAGGGCATGGAGGGGGTGATGGATGCCCTGACGGAAAAGCGCGCCCCGACCATCATTGGCATTTACTCGCCCTACGCCGCCTTGCCCAATTGCCGCGCCCTGGCAGCTTACGTGCGCTGCCGGGTAGAAGATACCGATGTGCCTGTCTCGCTGATGCTTGATCACGGCGCCAGCGTGGAGCAGTGCCTGGAAGTGCTTTCCTATGGTTTCACCGACGTGATGTATGACGGCTCGAAACTGCCGCTCGAAGAGAACATCGCCAACACAAAGCGGGTGGTGGATGCAGCGCATGCTGCCGGTGCGGGCGTCGAGGCCGAATTGGGGCAGGTCGGCATGGGCGACCAGTATGATTCCCTCGGCGGCCGGCGGATCGGTTTCACCGATCCTGAAAACGTGGAGCATTTTGTCGAGGAGACAGGCGTCGATTTCCTGGCGATTGCTTTTGGCAATGCCCACGGACTATACAAAGGTGAACCCCGCCTGGACCTGGAGCTGGTCGGCGAAATCCGCCAGCGGGTGGACGTGCCGCTGGTCATGCACGGCGGGACGGGTCTTTCCGACGAACAATTCCACGCCGCGATTGCGGCCGGCATCAGCAAGATCAATTTTGCCACCAGCATCATGAACACCGCCGCCGACAACATGCGCCTGGCGGCCGCCAAACCGGAAGCGAGCATGTTCGATATCTACGCAGGTATTCGCGCCGCATACTCCCAGTGGTGCGGCCGTCTGTACGAGGTCTTCGGCGCAGCCGGACGGTTTTAGTTGGCTGGCTCGTCGACGCCGTGGCGGACCTCCACTCGCGAATTCTTCGCTTCGGAAACCCCCGAGCGAAACCACGGCTCCGGAATTGAACCGGAGCCGTTCGCTCGAGGGCGGGGTCGCCGATGCTCATCGCTCCCATCGCTTCGTATTCATGCAGGTTCCCATAGGAACTGGGAAGCTGCACACTTCCCCCCGCTTTGCGAGGGCAGGCGCGAGGACAGGCGGGGGGCGAGCGCGAGGGCAGGCGGGGGACAGGCCCCCGGTCCGTAATTGCACAGGTTCCTAAAACCACGGAACCTGTGCACTCCCCGAGGGCAAGCGTACGGAGAATCGGTTGCGATTACTTCCCGCTTACGGTACGATTCCGCAAGTGAAAACCCCCGCCCAGGCCTTGGCGTCTCCCCCCACGATCATCTTCCAATCCGCCAAGCTGGGCGACCTGCCTTGGATTCTCAAAGAACTGGAGTGGGCCGAACGCCTACTCAGCGGAGGCGTTGCGGCGGGGCGAATTTTTGGGGTGAGCGGGGGCAACCTGGCGGCGCTGGCCTTCGGGTTGGCTTGGGCGGCCCAAATGTCGCCGCACGTCTGGGGCAAAGCTCGCAACGCTCCGGCGGATTTTCACGGTTTCCTCGGCCGGGCGCGCAGCCGCGACCTGCGCGGGTTGAAACTTAACCCGGCCCATGGTTTCTACACCCTGCAGCCCCTGCGGCGTTGGGTGGTCTCACGCTTGCGCGCCTATACCGGCCGCGATGATTGGCGCCTCTCCGAACTGGGTGTGCCGTTGTATCTGTGCGCGGTGGATCGCGACGCCGTCTTCTGCATGTACGGACCGCCGGACGACAGCCTGCAATGCGATTATTCCTTCGTGCACATTCCCCCGCCGCAGGACGCCCCCCTCCTGGATGCGCTGATCGCGGGGCTGAGCACCCGCCTTTCGACCGATGCCCACGCAGTGAATGGAGCTTGGCGATATGACTGCCGCCCGTCCATCGTGGACGCCGGGGCTATCGTGGCCGACCTGGAAGCCGCCGACCCGCGTCCGATTCTACGCGCGAGACCGTATGCCGCCATCCGTCGCTGGCCACTCAACTGGTTCTCATCCTCCTTCGTAATGCACTCGGCCCACGAGCGCAACCAGGCGCTTCTGGCGGAGAGCTACCTGGATTTGCTGGGGCGGCAGCGCGGGGTGGCGGAGGCCATCGCACAAGCGTCGCGCCTCACTTCTCGGCCCGCGCCCCCTCCGCTCCATCCGATGGCGATGGTTGACCATGTGGATTTACCCTATATCGGCAGCACGGAAGCCGCCACCAATATGCGCCAATCGGTGGAAAACCGCGCCGCCTTGACGGCGCGGTTCCAGGAGATTCTCGACGAGCAGCTGGCCGCGTTTCCCTTCGACCAGTCGGCCAACGTCATCTACGGGGCGGGCGGCTTTTCCGGTATCTTGGCTGGCATGATCGCCACGCGGGTAGTGGATGAGGGCTTTGCGCGCGGGGGCGGGGAGGTCCGCCAGATTTACGGCGTCTCGGCGGGAGTATTGAACGGGTTCTTCCATGCCGTTCAAATCGCCGCCGCGCGGCACCCCGACGTATATACCCCGGCCGCGCGCCGCGCCCTGGACGATCTCGAAACCTTCATGGCCCGCTGCGAGCCGGGCAAAATCGCCGCGGTCAACCGCAATCCTATTAAATTCTGGACCGGTTGGGCAAACCTGGGACCGTTGGAAGGGTTTTTATTGGAGCGGCTGGCGGCCTACACCGGGTCGAAACATCCCGATCGGATCACCTTCGACGATATCGCCCTCCCGCTGACGGTGACGGCTGCTCGCACCGATGGATACACCGAGTTTTTGGGGATGACTCAAGACGCCCGCGCCTTCGAGTGGGGCGGGCGCGCCTGGCAAGTCATCCCCGCCCCGGTCGTGCGCGCCATTATCGCCGGCTGGAGCATGAACACCTACATCCTGCCCACCGAGCTGAACGGTCAGCAATACACGGATGGCGGCGGGACTTTCTACGACCCCGGCCTGCTCGTGGCCTGCCTCGACCCGGAGCTGACCAATTTGTTGAACATCCACTTGGATGAACCCGAAGGGCATTCCTATCGCCTTCCGCCCCGCATGAACCTGGTACGCATCGTTTTCGACACGCACAATCTCACGTTTCCCGAGGAGCGAAGGCGGATGCGCGCGATCACCAACCTGTTGTATGAGCACTTCCGGCTTCGCGCGCAAGCAGAGGCCGCGGGCGTTGTGCTGCCGCCCGACTTTCGTTCCCATTGGACGATCGAAAATTCGAAAGCCATCGACCTGTAGAGGAGCCATGACGACAGACAAACTCTCCCGCAAGACGAAGCTGGCCTACGGCGCCGGCGACCTGGGGGCGGCCATCGTAACCACCATCAACGGATTTTTCCTGCTCAACTTCCTGATCAACGTTGCCGGGCTGCGCCCAGGGATCGCCGGCACCATCTTGCTCATCGTGAAAATATGGGACGCGGTGAACGATCCCATCATCGGCTGGTTGACCGATCACACGGTGAGCCGGCTTGGACGCCGCCGTCCCTGGCTGCTCATCGCGGCCATTCCGTTTGCGGTTACTTTCTTCCTGCAATGGGTGGTGCCGCCCTTTAACGATGCGGGAAAGTTCGTGTATTACTTGGTGGTAGCCGTCTTCCTGGATTTAGCGTTTACGGCGGTCAATGTGCCGTACGCGGCCCTCACCGCGGAACTTACGCAGGATTACGATGAACGCACACGGCTTTCCTCCGTGCGCATGAGCTTCTCGATCATCGGCGGGGTGCTCGCGGCCTTTTTCACCGGAATCATCGTCAGCCAATTTCCTAATAACCCCGCGTTGGGCTATTCCACCAGCGCCGCAATCTGGGCGTTTGCCATCGCCATTCCGTGTTTCATCACCTTCTTCGGAACCCGGGAACCGGATTTTGCGATTAATGCAAAACCGGCCCCTGAAGGACCGGGATTTTTCGAAGGGCTGCGGATCGCCTTCCGGAATAAAGCGTTCATCATGGTCACGCTGATCTACATGCTTTCGTGGCTGGCGATCCAGTTCGCCCAAAACAACTTGCAGATCTTCACCAAGGACTGGATCCGAATGGATATGACGTTGTTCAGCTTTTTGCTGCTGGCGATCCAGTTCTCCACGTTCATCTGGGTATTGATCTGGGCCAAGGTCAGCGATCGGATCGGAAAACAGAAAGTGTACTACCTGGGCGCGGGCTTCTTCGTGTTGGCCCTGATGGGGATGTTCTTCCTCCGGCCGGGGGGCACGGTGCCGATTTTCCTCCTGGGAGCCATGGCGGGGATCGGCATTTCGGTGGGATACCTGGTGCCGTGGAGCATGGTGCCGGATGTGATCGAACTGGATGAATTGGAGACGGGCCAGCGGCGTGAGGGCATTTTCTACGGCTTCTTCGTTTTTCTGCAAAAGATGGGTCTGGCCGTGGGGCTGTTCGTTTCCGGTTGGGCGCTTGAGCTCTCCGGATACATTAATGCCACGGCGGCGAATCCCAACCCCATCCATCCTGATTCGGCTCTTTTGGCGTTGCGTGTGCTCATCGGCCCGGTTGGCGCGGCGGTTCTGC
>JBEKDW010000004.1:0-24434 GCA_050014155.1 Anaerolineales bacterium | reverse complement strand
AGCCCGTCGAAGGATCCGACGGCAAGGTATGCTCCGTGCAAGGCGGCGTCGTCGATGGAATGAATGCGTTGCATGGAATTCTACAAATCGCCGAAGACTTTGCGCGGCTGCCAGGTTCCGGCCGTCGGATCCGCCTCGACCACGGCCAGGAGTTCCCCTTCGGGTGCGATCGCCCGGGCCCGCCCCGTGGCGCCTTCCGGTGCGGGGATGGCGATCCCGTTGCGCAGCTTTTCCGCCTCATCGGCAGTGAGCTGCACGGTCGACCAGCCTTCCAGAATGGCGCTGGCGGGCATGGCGATCTTTTCCCATGTGCCTTCCAGGAAGCGGCGTTTCAGCTCATCCAGCGGGGTGGCCCGCTCCACCGAAAACGGTCCCAGGCGGATGCGGCGCAACGTGACCAGGTGCGCATGGGATCCCATCGCTTCACCGATGTCATGCGCGATCGAGCGGATGTAGGTGCCGCGCGAGCAGCGAACGCGCACCACGGCATTCGGGCTTTCCCAGCGCAGGAGCGCGAGTTCGTAAATGTGCACCTTGCGCGGCGTCATATCCACTTCCTCGCCGTTCCGGGCCATATCGTACGCCTTGCGTCCGCCGATTTTTATTGCCGAATAAACCGGCGGCACCTGCAGCCGTTCGCCGATGAACGTCTGCATCTTCGCCTCCAGCGATTCTTCGCGGAAGGTGAATGGGCGCGTAGCGGTGATGCGTCCGGCGGCGTCGTAGGTCGAGGTCTCCGCGCCGAAACGGATGGTGGCGAGATATTCCTTGTCCACTTCGAGCAGATACTCGGCCAGCCGCGTCGCGGAACCGAGGAGGATGAGCAGCACGCCGGAAGCGTACGGGTCAAGCGTTCCGGTATGGCCGACCTTGCGGATCTGGGTCCCTCGCCGGACGACGTTGACGATATCGTGCGACGTCGGTCCGGTTGGTTTGTCAATGACGAGCAATCCCGGTTTTGGCATGGTTATCCTCCCTGGTAAGAAGTTTCCCCTTTGGTGAAATTATATCCCTAGCCCTCTGCGCGGGCGGTTCCGCCGGAAGCGGAGCGGGAGGCATGTTGTGCGGCCAGCCATTCCTTTGTCCGGGCCAAAACAATCCGGATGACCTCTTCGAGGCTGCCTTCGATATTTGCCCCCGAGGCCGCCGGATGGCCGCCGCCCCCGAAGGAAGCGGCTAGACCCGTCACATCCAATCCGCTCGCGACCCGCCAGCTGACTTTAATTTTTCCACTATCTTGTTCGATGAAGATCACCACCACCGATTGCCCTTCGATGGAAGAGAGGATGTTGACCAGATCGGCGTCGTCGCGTCCCGGGTAGAGAGCGGCGCGCCGGTCCTCCAGCGTCAGGCTGGTCCAAACAAGCTCGCCATCCCGCTCCAGGCGGGAAAGCCCCGCTCCCCAATATCGGGCGGCCGCAAAAGAACGCCGGTGCAGGCTACGTTCGACTGTCTCCGGAAGCGAGCCTCCGGCCTGCATCAGACGCTGGACCACTTCCAGCGTGTGCGGCCCGGTATTGGGAGTCCGGAATCCCAGCGTGTCAGTGATTACCCCAGCCAGCAGGCACATCGCGGCTTCGGGGGGAATGGACAATCCCAGCTCGCCGGCCAAATCGGTGATCAACTCCGAGGTGGCCGTCGCCGCGGGATCTACCAGGTTGACGGCGGCAAACCGGTCGTTGGTGATATGGTGATCGATGAGCAAATCGGGCGCGCGCGCGGGCGTCCCTTCGGGGACACTGATCCGTTCGGAATCGGCACAATCAACCAAGATGCTAATATCGTATGCGGGCGGAAGTTCCGGCCGGATGTCGCCGGAGCCGGGGAGATAACGGAAAACCGAACTGATGCCCTCGGATAAAACGGGGTAAGTTTTTTTCCCCGCGGCGCGCAGCATATGCCCGAGGCCGAGCATCGAGCCCAACGCGTCGCCGTCCGGGCGCTGGTGAGTCAGGAGCAGCATAGTCCGATTCCGGGAGATCAGGTCTCTGGCTTGGCGGAGTAATTCGGCGTCCATGCGAATTCACGGGAGCCGCTCGGCCCAACCCGAAAATCAAAATCGGTCCGGCGGCGGTGAGGGTTACTCCTCCTTTAACGAGTCGATCAGGTGCTCGATATGTTCCGCGCGATCGGGGGTGAAATCCCAGTGGAAGCGGAGCGATGGAAACGTGCGTAGCGAAATCCGCGCGGCCAGCGCGCTGCGCAGATAGCCGCGGGCTCCCTCCAGCCCGCGTAGGATTTCCCCGCGCCGGGCTTCGTCACTATCCGCCGCCGTGATGAAAATATTCGCCAGCGAAAATTCGCGGTCCACGCGGACCTCGGTTACGGTTAACAGATGAAAGCGCGGGTCGGAGGATTCGCGGAGGAAGATCTCCGCCAGTTCGGTGCGGATCCGTTCCGCCAACCGCAGGGCTCGGGCCGGGCTGGGCATGGGTTACGCCGCCTCCAGAACATAGAATTCCAATTGGTCCCCCGCCTGGAACTCCTCGAAGTCGCGTACGCCCACGCCGCATTCGAATCCCTGGCGGACTTCGCGCACGTCTTCCTTTTCATGGCGCAGGGAAGACACTTCGCCTTCGAACAAAACCTTTCCATTGCGCAGGACGCGCACCTTGGCGTTGCGCCGCGCTTCCCCCTCGCGCAGATAGCAGCCGGCGATTTTTCCAACGCGCGTGATGCTGAATACCGCGCGGACTTCGGCGCGGCCGATGGTCGTGGCTTTCTTTTCGGGTTCGAGCATCCCTTTCAGCGCCTTGTCGACGTCTTCGGTTAGGCGGTAGATGACATCGTAGAGGTGAACCGAAACTCCTTCGGTTTCGGCCGCGTGCTGGGCGGAGGTGTCCGACTGCACGGCGAATCCGACGACGATCGCGTCCGACGCCGAAGCCAGCATGATGTCGTTCTCGGTGATATTGCCCGTCTCGGCGTAAAGGATGTTCACCTTGAGGTCCTCGGAGCCGAGTTCCTTGAGCGAGTTAACGATCGGTTCCAGCGAACCCTGGCCGTCGGCTTTGATGATCAGCTTCAATTCCTTCATCTCGCCGGCCTTAAAGCGCGCGAATACCTGGTCCAGTGTGAGCGCCTTAGGCGGACCGGCCTGTTGCGCGGTCTTAGAGGCCAGCTTGCGTTCGGCCGTCATGGTGCGCGCCTCGCGCTCACTGGGCACAACTTCGAAGATTTCTCCTGCCAGGGGGAGGTCGGCCAGCCCAAGGACGGAGACCGGGCTGGAGGGCCCGGCTTCGGTGATCGGCGCGCCGTGAAAATCGTACATCGCGCGGATCTTTCCGTGCACTTCGCCCGCCACGAGGGAATCGCCGACGCGCAATGTTCCGTTCTGCACCAGCAGGGTGGCGATCGGACCTTTCGATTTGTCGAGTTGGGCTTCGATCACGCTGCCGATCAGCGTTCCCGAGGGGTTGGCAAGAATTTTCGTGTTTTCGGCGGTGAGCACAACGGCTTCGAGCAGATCTTCCACGCCGGTCCGTTTCTTGGCGGATACCGGGACGACCATCGTCTCGCCGCCCCAATCGTCGGCCACTAGGCCGAGTTCCGAAAGCTGGTGTTTGACTTTGTCCGGGTTGGCATTGGCCTTGTCGATTTTATTCAGCGCCACCACGATCGGTACGCGCGCGGCGCGGGCGTGGGCCAGCGCTTCGCGGGTTTGGGGCATTACCCCGTCGTCGGCCGCAACGACCAGAATGACGATATCGGTCACCTGGGCGCCGCGGGCGCGCATGGCCGTGAAGGCGGCGTGGCCGGGAGTATCCAGGAAGGTGATCAGCCGGTTTTTGTGCATCACCTGATAGGCCCCGATGCGCTGGGTTATGCCCCCGGCTTCGCCGGAGGCGACATCGGTGGACCGGATGGCGTCCAGAAGCGAAGTTTTTCCGTGATCCACGTGGCCGAGGATCGTGACCACCGGCGGACGCGGCTTGAGCAGCGAGGGATCTTCTTTATCGAGGGCCTGTCTCCAGGCGGGGGCGGTGGAGGCCGGTTCGGACTTGGTCTCTTCGACTTTCTTTTCCGGTTCCGCGTCGAATCCCATCTCATGGATGATGATCGCTGCGGTGTCGTAGTCGATCTGTTGGTTGATATTGGCCATTACCCCGTTGGCCATCAATTGCTTGATCAAATCGATCGGGCTGGCTTGGATGCGCTCGGCAAGTGCGCGCACGGTCAGCGCCGGGGGGAGTTCCACTGTTTTTCGTACGTCATTACCCATCGTGCACCTCCATCCAGAACCGATCTCCCCGGCGCAGCGGAAAGGGCATGCCGCAGGACCGAATTATTTCATGCCGCCCCTCCGGCCGTCGCCTCAGGATCGGATTCCACGCTTTCCTCCGAAGTGAGGGAGCGCATATGAACTTCCAGCGTTTCCCTCTCGGAGGGAGTAAATTGTGTTTTCAGCGCGCCCTCCAGCGGGCCGCGCAGGGCCGCCTCCCAACAGGCGCTCCGGTCGTGAACGTACGCCCCCCGTCCGGGCGCTTTTCCGGTCGGATCGATCTTCACCCCGTCCGGGGTTCGCGCCACGCGGACCAGCGCTCGTTTGGCTAGCGCCTCCCGGCAACCGATGCACATCCTTTGCGGGACGTGTTTGGGTCGAGCCAGCGTTTTGCGGCTCATCGCTCCAGTCCGGAATTTCGAAACCTGTTGCCCGAGAAATCGCGGATCACACGCTTTCCCCTGAACCGTCTTCCACCCAATCCTTGGTCCGGCCGGGTTTGCGCTTGCGACGGGCAACCGTCAAACCGGTCTCAGGATCCAATTCAATGACCGCCTTGAGTTTGCCTTTCTTTTTCTTCTTCGCGCTTGTTCCTTCGTCCTCTTCCTCGGCCTCTTCCTCCCCTTCCACCACGGGGGCGGGTTCGATTACACCCACGATTTCGCCCGCAACCGGTTCAGCGACCGCGGCGGCTTCCTGCCCTTCGGGGAGTACTCCCTCGGCGGCCGGTTGTTCCAGGGCCGCGGCGGCTTTTTCCAGCGCGGCTTCAGCGGCCGCCTGTTCGGCTTCCGCTTTCTCATCGGCCCGCATTTCGAGGATGGCGCTTTCCAATGTTTCCTTGAATTTTTCAAAATTCCGCGCGCCGACTTCCGGTAGCGTGAGGATCGAATCCGGATCGATCATGGAGCGTTCGTAGGATTGCCCGATGGATTCCAATCCCGAGGCGACGAGCGCCTGTTGGAGCGGTTCGCCTAGTCCCAGCGTGTCGAGCGGGCGGGTGTATGCCGCCTTCGGAATATTCTTGCGGATTTCCGCCAGACGCCGGGATTGGGCTTTGCGCCGGCCTTCGCGTTGTTCGGCCAGCGTGCGCTCCACCATAGTGACGAATTGGGTCATGGCGTTGTAATCTTCCGGGGGCAGCGGCTTGCCTTCCGCCTTGCGGGCCAGGGCGTCCTGCACCTGGGAAATGAGCGGCTGCTGCGCTTCGGCAAATGCGGCGAGGATTTCCTCTTTCCCGATTTTTTGCACGGCATCGGCCGCGGCTTCGGCCACGCTCTTGATATCCACCCGCCAGCTGGTGAGCTTGGCCGCCAGGCGTGCGTTGACACCTTCGCGACCGATCGCCAGGCTGAGCTGGTCCTCGGATACCACCACCAGCGCCGTCCGGCCGCGCACCGGATCGTCGTCCAGATAGACTCCCGAAACGCGCGCCGGGCTGAGTGCCTTGGCGATAAAGGATGCCGGATCCGGATTCCATTCGATGACGTCGATCTTCTCGTCGTGCAATTCGCGCACGATGGCTTGAATCCGCCCGCCGCGCATCCCCACGCAGGCGCCGACTGGGTCGAGGTTGGGCTGCATCGCCGCCACGGCCACCTTGGAGCGCAAGCCCGGCTCGCGGGCGATGCCTTTGATCTCCACCATACCCTGGTAGATTTCCGGAACCTCCGCCTCCAGCAGGCGCCGCAACATATTGCGGTCGGCGCGCGAGAGAACGATCTGCGGTCCGCGGCTGGTCTTGGCCACATCCATCAGCACCGCGCGGATTCGATCGCGCGGTTTGTAGCGCTCGGTGGGAAGCTGTTCGCGCTTGGGGAGGGTGGCTTCGGCGCGGCCCAGGCTGACGGTGATCCCGGCTGCCCCGATGGATTGCACGGTTCCATGGACAATCTCGCCTTTGCGGGCCGACCATTCCTCGAACTGCTTTTCCCGCTCGGAATCGCGCAGTTTCTGGTGGATTTGCTGTTTGGCGGCCTGTGTGGCGATCCGCCCGAAGTCTTCCGGCGTGCTGTCGATGAGGATTAAATCCCCAAGCTGCGCCTTCGGATTGACTTTCTGGGCGTCGGTCAGCGCCACCTCGGTGCGCTCATCGGCGACGTCGTCGACCACTTCCTTTTCGACCAGGATCTGAATCGTCCCTTTGGTCAGGTCGACCACGGCTTCCACTTGCTGGGCGGCGGAGGCGTTGACGGCTTTGCGATAGGCGTTGACCATCGCCGCCTGCACAACCTCCAGCACCGATTCGCGCGGCAGTCCGTAATGCTCCAGCACTTCGTTGAAGGCAAGTGCAAACTCGTTTCTCATGTCGTAGCTTTACTCCATGGAGAGGTTGACCTCTGCCAGATACAAAGAAAAGTGGGGGTTGCCCACTTTTCAGAAAACAATAACCGATTCACCAGTCCGGAATTATCTTATCACGAGCCGCCGGGAGTAGCAAGACCGGAGGTTGGGGCGGCGATTTGATCGAGAAAATCCTGCACCGACGACTTCAAACGGGCTTCCGGCAGGGCTCCGACGATGCGGTTGACGATTTTTCCCTGGTGGACTAGGAGCAGGGTAGGAATTCCCTGCACTCCGTATTGCTGGGCGTTTATCGGATTTTCATCCACGTCGACTTTGGCCACGATCAGCCGGTCGGAATATTCCATGGCGATCCGCTCGAGCGTGGGGGCGATTGCCCGGCATGGTGCGCACCACGTCGCCCAAAAATCGACGACGACCGGCAGGGCGGATTTTAAGATCTTGGCTTCAAATTCGGCATCGGTGACGTGAATGGGATCGCTCATGAAGAATATCTCCTGGATGGGGTTTGTTCCGTCCAAAACGGTTCGCGCCGCCCGCCCGGTTTAGACCGGTGCGCCTAAGGAAGGCGGCTGAATTTCATACGAGGTGGTGATTTCCGCGGCGCACCTTATCGTCGCCGCCACAGAACAATATTTTTCCTCCGAAAGATGGATCGCCTGCTCGACCGCCGAAGATTGCAGAAGCGCGCCCTGAAACACAAAGTGCATATGGATTTTACGGAACGTCCAGGGAGGTTCTGTTTCCTGAATTCCCTCCACGCGCACTTCCATCCGGCCCGGTGGCTGGCGTTTCTTGTTCAGAATCTCGATCAGGTCCACCGAGGCGCAGGAGGCCAGTCCCAGGAGCAGTAAGTCGGAGGGTTTTACGCCCGTGCCGGCTTCCCCGTCGGGAGGCTCGATAACGATGGCGTGGCGCGTGCTGTCGGTGCCAATAAAGGTTTTCCCATGCAGCCAATCCAGCCGGACTTCACTCATTCGGTGATTTCTCCCCGGAGACGATTCGGAAGGACGTTCGCAGGGTGGCGGCCTTGGCGAGCATCCCGCCCACCGAGCAATATTTGTTGATCGAAAGTTCGATCGCGCGTGCCACCGCCTCGGCGGTCAGTTGCGCACCGGAAAGCACGTATTCTAATTCGATATCGGTGAACCCCCGAGGGTGATCTTCGGCCCGCGTACCACGAGCGTGAATTTCAATTGACTCCGCGGGCTGTCGTTTTTTTTCCAGGATGCTGACGACGTCCATCCCAGTGCAGCCTGCCAATGCCATAAGCACCAGTTGCATGGGCGAGGGGGCAGCGCCCTCGCCCAGCGAATCCATCCGTATCGACGCCCCCTGCGGATTCTTGGCTTCAAATCCGAGTGCGCCCGTCCATCGCGCGTTTATCTCCATGCGATCCTCGGCCATGAATTCCTCCGGTATATTCGAGTATATCACCGCCGGGGCGGGCTTCGATGCAGTATAATCGCTCTTTAATACGTCATCACTTCCGCTAATCCGAGTTTATCATCCGAGTTATTCCATGCAGGCACCCGCCTATACCGTTCAACTTCCCGTCTTCGAAGGTCCGCTGGATTTACTCCTTCATTTAATTGAACGCGCGGAGCTGGACATCACCCGGGTGGCATTGGCGCAGGTCACCGACCAGTTCCTGGGCTACCTGCGCGCGATGCAGGAACAGCGCATGGACCTGGCCGCGGCATTCGTCGTCGTCGCCGCCCGTCTATTGCAAATTAAAAGTGAGGCCCTGCTGCCCCGTCCGCCCGAACGCGAAGTGGGCGAAGAAGACCCGGGCGACGCACTAGCGCGCCAGCTGCGGCTCTACAAACAATTCAAGGATGTCGCGCTGTTGCTGCACCAACGGGAGGAAGCCGGGTTGCGCACTTTTCTGCGCCTGGCGCCTCCTCCCAAGGTGCCGCCTCGCCTGGATTGGAGCCGCCTTTCGCTTGCGGCACTGAAGCAGGCGGCACAGGATGCGCTTGCCGTTCGGCCGGAGCCTCCCCAGCTGGGGACGATGGTCACTCCGCCCATCGTGACCATCCGTGATCAGATCCGCCGTATCGTCCAAACCATCCGCGGAGACGGGCGCGCGGTTTTCTCGCGGATGATGCGCGGCGTGGAGACCCGCATCGAAGTGGTGGTGGCCTTCCTGGCGATGCTCGAGCTGGTCAAACGCCGGCATGTGATCGCCAGGCAAACCGACTTGTTCGGCGAAATCGAAATCGTTCCAACCGAGCAATTCACAGATCAGACCGATTTCGAACTCGAATTCGGCGAATAACAATGGGTATCCGCGTCCTTTCCCCGGAGATCGCCTCGCAGATTGCCGCCGGTGAAGTGGTGGAACGCCCGGCTTCGGTCGTCAAGGAATTGGTAGAAAATTCCCTCGACGCGCACGCGCGCAATATTTTCATCGAAACGGAAGACGGCGGACGCCGGAAAATTTCCGTCGCCGACGACGGGGACGGGATCGATCCGGCCGAGATCGGGCTCGCTGTGGAGCGGCATGCTACGAGCAAACTGACCGCTCTGGGGGATTTGGATTCCCTGCGCACGCTCGGCTTTCGCGGTGAAGCGCTGGCTTCCATCGCCGCGGTGGCGCGCTTAACGCTGACGAGCCGGGTGCGGGCTCAGCCGCACGGAATGCGCCTGACGGCGGAAGATGGACGCGTCGAGGCGCCCACGCCGATCGGCGCTCCGCAAGGAACCGTGGTGACGGTGGAGGATCTCTTCTTCAACGTTCCCGCCCGGCGGAAGTTCCTCAAAACCCAAACTGCGGAACGGCGCCAGATCGATTCGCTTGTATCGCGATACGCCCTGGCCAATCCCGAAGTCCGCTTCCGGCTTTCGCAGGAGGGGCGCGAGACGCTGGCCGGTAATGGAAACGGCAACCGGCGCGAAGTGCTGGCTGCGGTGTTCGGATTGGATGCGGCCGAACGCATGATCGACCTTTCGGCAGCTTCGATCGAGGGGCTGGTGCATGTGGGCGGTTATGTCAGCCCGGTCGACCTCTCGCGGTCCAACCGCAAGGATATCCTGCTCTTCATCAACGGACGCTCGATCGCAGATCCGGCGCTGACCACCGCGGTGGTGCAGGCCTATCACACGCTGCTCATGGTCGGCCGCTTTCCATTCGGAGCGATCTTCGTGGAAATGCCGCCGGATGAATTGGACGTCAACGTGCATCCGGCCAAAGCGGAAGTGCGTTTCCGCGAACCGTCGGCCGTTTTCTCCGCGCTCCAGCGCACCGTCCGGCAGGCGTTGAAAGCGAGCCCAACCGTTCCGGGCGCGCGCGCCTGGGAGGAGATACCGCGTCCGGGTCAAACCATGAGCCGGACCTTGCCGCCCGAACCGGGATGGATGTTGGACCACGAGCCCGGCACTCCGGCCGAAGACGCGATGGTATCGATCCCCCAAACAACGCCGATCGGCGGCGCGGAACGGATTCCCCTGTTGCGCGCCGTCGGCCAGATCGGAGCAGCCTACCTGGTGGCTGAAGGGCCGGACGGTTTGTATCTGATCGACCAGCACGCGGCCCACGAGCGTGTGCTTTTTGAGGCGATGCGGCGCGAACAACCGGGTATGCATATTTCCCAGCGGCTGCTCTCGCCGGAGGTGGTGGAACTTTCGACGGCTCAGGCTTCGGCGCTGGAGGGGCAGTTGGAGCTCCTGGCGCATATTGGATTCGATGTGGAGCCGTTCGGCGGTTCGGCGTTCCGCATGCGCGCCATCCCGCAAGTGCTCGGTGCGCTGAAGCCGGAGGACGCGTTGCTTGCGGCGGTAGAGGATTTCGAGGAGGATGAGACGCCCCTGGCGGCGGAGGCGGAAGCGCGTCTGATCGCCCGCGTTTGCAAACGCGCCGCGGTCAAGGCGGGCCAGACTCTCGGACCCGAGGAGCAAACGGCGCTGATCCGTGCGTTGGAACAATGCTCCTCGCCGCGCACCTGTCCGCACGGACGCCCGACGATGATCCACCTGCCGATGGATCTGCTGGCCAGGCGGTTCGGGAGAAAGTGAGGTGGTAATGGCGGCGGAAACACGTGTAATCGTCGGAATTGGAGAGGTCCTTTGGGACGTGCTACCCTCGGGCAAAGTGCTGGGCGGCGCGCCGGCGAATTTTATTTACCACACGCGGGAAATCGGTGGCGCGGACATGCAACCGCTGCTGGTTTCCTGCGTCGGGAAGGACTCATTCGGAAAAGAAATCCTCGAGCGTTGGAACGATCTTTCGCTAAGCCGTGAATTCATTTCCGCCGACAAGGTCCACCCGACCGGCGCCGTCACCGTGACGATTGATCCGCAGGGGAAGCCGGGCTACGCCATCGGGGAAAATGTCGCGTGGGATTTTCTGCCGGAGAACCCGCAATTGCGCGAGCTGGCTGCGACGACCGACGCGGTCTGTTTCGGCACGCTGGCCCAGCGCGCGCCGGCATCACGGAAAACCATCCAGGATTTTCTTCGCCAGGTCGGATCCGAAGCTTTGCGCATTCTGGATCTCAACCTGCGCGCTCCTTTCTTCTCCAGGAGCGTTATCGAAGACTCACTTTCCCTTGCGAACGTTCTGAAAGTAAACGATGAGGAAATCCGCGTCCTGGCCGGAATGTTCTCGATCGCCGGCGGGGAAGAGACCATTGCGGCGGAACTGATGCGCCGCCATCCACTGCGGTGGATCGTGCTCACCAAGGGGGAGAAGGGGAGCGTGCTGTACGGCGCGGGCCGGAAGTTTGTCCACGGAGGATACCCGGTGAAGATGGTAGATTCCATCGGGGCGGGGGATGCTTTTGCAGCCGCAATCGCCGTCGGGATGTTGCGCAACGTCAACGCGGAAGATCTCAACGATTGCGCTAACCGGTTGGCATCGTTTGTGTGCACCCAACCGGGCGCCATGCCAGCCGTTCCGGAAGAAATAAAAATGATGTTTCGGTCGTAAGGTCGGGTCGGCAACGCGCCATTGTTATTGCCCTATCCAAATTTACGATTCATCGATATACATCCCTATGTCCGGATATGTTAAATTGAAGGGGCGCGTCGCAACGCGCCCCTACGGTTTTAATGCGCCCAATGGTTTATCTACGATTCCTGTTCGCCCGCCTGCTCCTCGTTTAATTTGGTGATTCCGTTTCGCACCTGTAAAAGCAGCCGGCTCATCTCGGCTTCCAGCCGCGACAGGGATTCCAATACGTAATCGTTGGCCTCGTTGCGAATCGCGGCGGCATCTTCGCGCGCTTGTTGGACGATCTGGTCGGCGCGGGCTTCGGCGGCGGAGGTGATCGACTCGTGTTGAACGAGGGATTCGACGCGCTCGCGGGCCAGGTCCACCGTGCGTTGCGCCTCTTCCTGCGCCTGGGCCAGGAAGCGTTCGCGTTGGCTCATCACCTGCTGTGCTTTTTTCACTTCCTCGGGAATGGCGATGCGCAACTGGTCGATGAGTTCCAGAAAGCGTTCCTCATTGACGGCCGTCTCGTTCGTCAGGGGAATATGAAAACCGCTATTGAACAGTTCCTCCAGCCGGTCTACCAGGTGAAGGATGTCCATCCATGCCTCCGAAGGCCGCACAACGCGCGCCGGGCGGTTATGGGATACGGTGCAATTTCCATACCGTAGGGTACACCGAAGCGCGATTCCCGTCAATTCATCCGCAGGTGCTAATCCCGGAGCGAGGTAAGCGGTACCAGGCGCGGCCCTTCGTCGCCGAGCTCGTTGAACCGGCGGATCACGGCCTCCGACACGAAGGGGGGAACCATGCTACTCACATCGCCTCCCAGCGAAGCGATCTCGCGCACGGTCGAGGAGGAGAGGAACGAATGCTCTTCGCTGGTGATCAGAGCCACCACCTCGATGTCAGGCGCCAGGCGATGGTTGGCCAGCGCCATGCGGAACTCGTGCTCAAAATCCGAGAACACCCTCAGCCCGCGGACGATGACGCGCGCGTCGATTTTCCGGCACAGTTCGACCGTCAAGCTGCGGTAGCCGATCACCCGGAATTGCGGTTTGTCGGCGAAGGCTCTGCGTGTCAGCTCGATCCGTTCTTCCGGGCTGAATAGCAGCGTCTTGAGCGGCCGGTCGTATACGGCGATCACCACTTCATCGAACACGCGCGCGGCGCGCTGGGCGATGTCGATGTGCCCGAAATGAATCGGATCGAAGGTTCCTGGAAAGACGGCTCGTACCATGGTCATCCCTTCTCTGTTTGTCCGAAATCTTCGCGGCTGTCCAGCGCTTCCAACGGATCAGCCGCCCAAACGCGCCATGTATCCTTCCCCGGCCTCCCGGATCAGGAAATTTCTCCCGGATTGGAATTCCAGCGGGAAGCCAGCCGCTCGGCCATCAGCCGGTGTTCCGGCAACTGCAAATCCGGGTCCTGCGCGAAAACCCGCTGCGCCGTGGCGCGGGCTTGTTCGATCAGGCGGACGTCCAGAAGGCGGGCCACGTCGGCGTCGGCGAATCCGGATTGCCGCGTGCCGAAGAACTCGCCCGGACCACGCTGCTGCAAATCCCGTTCGGCCAGGACAAACCCGTCCTGAACCTCTTCCATCGCCCGCAGGCGTTCGTTCTCAACTTGGTCTTCGCTATCGGCCACCAGGATGCAATACGACTCGTACTGGCCGCGCCCGATCCGTCCGCGGAACTGGTGCAGCTGCGCCAGACCGAACCGGTTGGCTCCCTCGACCATCATCACCGTCGCGTTCGGAATGTCCACGCCCACTTCCACCACCGAGGTGGAGACGAGAATATGCAATTCGCCGGCGCGGAAGCGGTGCATGGTTTCATCTTTCTCGTCCGCCCGCATCCGCCCGTGCAACAACCCTAGTTTCCATTCGGGGAAGATGCTTTCCTGCAGTCGGCGATGTTCCTCCACGGCGGCTGTCGCTTCGTTCGTCTCGCTTTCTTCGATCCGCGGGCAAATGACGAACGCCTGCCGTCCCTGGCGCAATTGGCCGGTGATAAAGGCGTATGCCCGCTCGCGCTCGCCGGGAAGCAGGATGCGCGTAGTGACCGGCTTCCGACCCGGGGGCATTTCATCCAACAGACTAAGATCCAGGTCGCCGTAAATCGTCAGGGCCAGGGAACGCGGGATCGGGGTGGCGGTCATCACCAGAAGGTGCGGACTGCGACCCTTGGCGCGCAATGCGGCCCGCTGCTCTACGCCAAACCGGTGTTGCTCGTCGATCACCGCCAGATCCAGCCGGGCGAAATCCACCGGACTCTCCAGCAGGGCGTGCGTCCCGACGACTATGCCGATCCGTCCGGAAGCCAGACCATGGCGGATTTCCTGTTTTTCCGATTCCGGCGTGGAACCCAGCAGCAACCCGATCTGATCCTCACGCAGAAATTCCCCCGACTCGACCATCCACCGGCGCAGCAATCCGAAATGCTGTTCGGCGAGTATTCCGGTAGGCGCCAGGAACGCCGCCTGACCACCCTGGGAGGCCACCGCCAGACAGGCCGCCAGTGCCACCACCGTCTTCCCGGATCCGACGTCTCCCTCCAGCAGGCGGTTCATCGGTTTCCCGGAATCCAAGTCGGCCAAGATCTCCGCGACGGCTTTCTGCTGGGCGGAGGTTAACGCGTAGGGCAGCGAGCCGAGAAAGGCGTCCAGCACGGCCGGTCGCGGATATTTCCGCGCTTCGGCCGAGATCCAGTTTCGTTTTTGCTGCAGGATGCCCAGCTGCAAATACAGCAGCTCCTCGAATCCCAACCGATCCTTGGCATTCTTGAGCGACTCCCAGGAAGTCGGGAAGTGGATTTGCTGAAGCGCCTGTCCCAGCGGCATCCATTTCCCTTCTTCGAGGATGCGCGCCGGAAGCGGATCCGGCAGCCGGGTAGCCAGCCGGGTAACAGCGCTGTGAATGTGGCGCCGGAGGAAATTCTGGTGGATACCGGCGGTCAGAGCGTAGACGGGAACTATTCCCCCGGTGCGGATCTGCTGCCGCTCGAGGAATTCCCATTCCGGCATCGTCATCGTCAACCGTCCAAGGTATTGACCGATTTTTCCCGAAAGCGCGAGGAGCTGTCCTTTCCGCAACCGGTCGGCGATCCAGGGTTGGTTAAAGAAACTGATCAGCAACTCGCCGCTTCCGTCGGCGACCGTTACTTCGGTGATGCTGCCTCTTTTCGTCCGGCGGGTGGTGGCTTCCCGGACGGCGGCCAGCACGGTTACCGTTTCCCCGTACCACAGTCGGTTGATCGGTTTGGTCATGGAATAATCCACGTACCGGCGCGGGAAGAACCACAATAAGTCGCCGATAGTTTGCAGACCCAACCGTTGGAATGATTCCGTATTTTTATCGCCCACACCGAACAACCGGCGCAGCGGAGCCTGCAACTCACGCAAGGTGAGCGGGGTCGCCTCGATCGGTGGAGCGGCCGATCCTTCCGCTGCTGTGGGGGCAGGCGGGGCGGGCGGATGCGTGGGCGTCACGGGGAGAGGCTGCTCGGAGTGCGTGGCTTGCGTTTGAGGGGCAAGCACAGGCCCGGATCCCCCCGATATATAAGGTGCTACCGGCGGTTGGGCCGCGATGGGTGATTCCTTCTGCCCGTCGCCTACCGTAGGTTCAGCTCTGCGTGCCGCTTCTACTTCCTTTAAAAGATCCTGTAGAGAGCGTTCCCGTTCTTCCCGCGCCATGGTGTGGTATCCCACCAGCCAGTTTTCCACCCGCGTTACGAGCGCGTCCGGAACGGATTCTTTTCTGGCAGTCCCGCTCCAGGCGGTGGAAAAATTCTGAAACCCGCCCTGGACACACTGGTCCAGATATCCCATTCCGGCTTCATTGCGGAGCATCTTGCCCAGCGTTTCGAGTATGGTCGTCATGAAATTCGGTTTTCCTTCACCGGCAATTGTCATTTCCGGAATAACTGGAAGAGTGTGTTGAAAAACGCGATCATTCCCCCGATCGCCAGAGTCAATCCTACCAGAAGCAGAAATGCCATCTGGTATCCATATCGGAACAAATAAAAAATAATCGACAGGGAAAAACTCCCCGATTCCACGGCTGGCCAAAAAAAGACGTAGGCAGAGAACGCGGTGATCAGCATCCCGGCCAATGCATACATGAAGGCATTGGTCAGGTCGATCGGACTTTGGCGGCGAAGAATGATCTTCTCGTCTTCCGCCTCCACTTGGTTAACCAATGCCTCCGCCTCGGGCCACTGGATCCCTTCCCGCAGGCACACATCGCGAATTAGGTCCTCGCGGTTACCGGCTGCGCTGAGCCGGTCCAAAATAAATTTGGAAATGATTTGATGATCCATTGAGCAGCCGGAATGAGACGGGAATTATTGTTGGGTGGCGGCGGATACCGCGATGACTCCCACCGCGCCCGGGCCGGTGTGAATTCCGACTGCCGGCGAGATTTCGACCATGAAAACCTTTTCCTGAAGCATCCGGTTTACCCCCTGGATGCTTTGCGTGAGCTGCGGGACCAGCGCATCTGCGACGTTTCGCGCGTTGGCGTGGGCAATGGCCAGACTCTCGATGGGGCCCCAGGACCGAACTTGTTCGAGCAGCACCACGACCCCGCGCGAGTGCGTGCGAACCTGCGCCACGCGGTTGACGGTTCCCTCCATTATGGAAATGAGCAATTTGATCTGCAGGAAATTGCCGATCCCGGCCAGGACCATGGGAACGCGTCCACTGTGCGCCAGATTGGTCAGACTCTCGAGCAGAGCCACCAGGTGGACCCGCTTTCGGGTTTCGGCGACCAGGTTGCAGACGGCCTCCAGCGTGGCTCCCTGCCTTGCAGCTTCGGCTGCCGCCAGGATTTGGAACCCGGTGCCCATCGAAACCGTGCCACTTTCGAGGACTTTCACTCGGCCCGGGAAGTGCGATGAGGCAACGTTGGCGGCATTAAAAATTCCGCTCAAGTTGCTGGCGGGATGGACGGATAGGATCTTTTGAAACCCGCGTGTCAGCATCGATTCAAATGTTTCCTCGAACGCTCCGACCGAGGGCGAAGAGGTGGTGGGAAGCAGCCTTTCGGTCGCCATGCGGCGGTAAAGCTCCGAACGGGAAATATCCATACCGTCGCGAAAGCTCTTCCCGCCGAAGATGATATTCGCCGGGACAATGCCCATCTCGTACTTGGCGGCTTCTTCCGCCGGGATGTCGCTCGTGGTATCCGTGACGAATCCGATCGCATGGTTCATTGATCCGCCTCCCACCCGACCGTCTCATTACCGGCGGCGGGCATATCGAAAATGATTAACCCCGTCGAACGGGGGCCGAAGATCGAAGCCACCGAGGCACCCAGGTGCGCGGTGGAAACCGGGCAGCCGGGAAACACCTCGCGCACGCGCTGAATCATCAACCGGCCGTCGGCCTGGCCGTCGTGGGCATTGTATACCACTGCGAGCCGGCGCAGGTGGGTGAATTCGCCGATGAATTCTACCAACTTCTCCGCCGCTTGTTCCCGCGTCTGCACTTTCTCGAGCGGGATTATTCCGCCTTCCTCCAGCGAGAGGAACGGTTTGATCCCCAGCATCTCGCCCAGGAGCACCTGCGAGCGGCTGATTTTGCCGGTGTGTTGCAGGTACGCCAGGTCCTCGACGAAGAAGACGGCATACATTCTGGGCACGAGGTAGCGCAGTTGACGCACAACCTCCTCTAGCGAAGCGCCCCGATCCGAAATCCGCAGGGCTTCCCCGATGAGGAAGCCCACACCGGCGGATGTGGTCAGCGAATCCATCACGATGATATTCACGCGCCCGGCAAAAGCCTCCGCCGCCGTTCGCGCGTTGCGGACGGCGCGGCACAGCCGGCTGGAACTGTGCAGGCAAAGGATATTGCGCGTGTGCTGGGAAATGCATTCGAAGGTGGAAAGAAATGCTTCCACGCTCGGCGAGGCGACCACCGGCAGCGTTCCACGGCATCCCATCAGCGACTGGATCTCCTCCAGGGTGTTTCCATCGTGCTCTAAAAAGGATTGGGTGCCGATGTGAATTGTGAGCGGAAGGACCGTCACGTCCGGCCGCAGGACGGTGTCGGCGTTCGGAAACGCGGAGGCGCTGTCGGTGACGATATGGATTCGAGAGCGGAAGGTTTTTCCGGGATCCGTTTTCGTTCCATTTTCGTTTGCGGCCGTGGTCAGCGCCTTGTGAGTCATTGTGCTCCCGTTATTCCACCGAAAGGATAAGGAAATAGTGAGGCTGCCCGCCTTCGTACATCTCCACCTGTTGGGCAGGGTATTCGACGCGGACTGTATCCGCCAGTTGGTTGGCCTGGGAAGGACTTAGGTCTTCACCCCAATAGAGGGTGATCAGTTCATGGGAATCCGCTTTCATCTTTCTCAAAAGATTTAATAGCGCTTCCTCCAAATTTTTTCCGGTGACGACCAGATCGCCGTTGTGCAGTCCGATAAACTGTCCTTCGGCCACCGGTATTCCGTTCATCTCCACAGTCCGGGTTGCTTGGGTCAGTTCTCCGCTTTCGATGCCGTCGACCGCTTGGATCATCGCGGACGAAACCGCCTTCAGGTCCCCGTCGTTTTGAAAGGCGAGCATGGCCGCGATTCCCTGAGGGATGCTGCCCGAAGGGACGATCGCGATTTCCTTCCCGGTCAACGCGCTGGTCTGCTGGGCGGCCAGCAGGATGTTTTTATTGTTGGGCAGGATAATGATTTTTTCGGCGGGCAAATCGGCAAAGGAGGAGAGGATTTCCTGCGTGCTCGGGTTCATGCTCTGCCCGCCGGGAACGACCGCTGACACCCCCAGGCTGGCGAAGACTTGCGTCAATCCCGCGCCCGGGGTGACCGCGACGGCGGCGATCTGCCCCGGCTGGACCTTGCGGAATTCGATCTTCCCGGCCGGCTCCTTTGTCATGCGCCCTTCCGTTTGCTCCTGAAGATTCTCGATGGCCACCTTCGAGACGGTGCCCAGTTGGATGGTAAGGTCGATCGGATCGTATCGTTTTTCGGCGGGTACGTGGATATGCAGACGGTAGAACTCATCACCCTGACCGACCTGAATCGAGGTGCCCATCGTTTCCAGCTGCCGATAAAACCACGGTACGTCCAAGGGGGAGGTGGGCGAAAAATCCACAACCACTTCGAAATCCTGGCCTTCTTCAATGAACTCGCCGGCACGTTTTAAATCCAGGGAGGAGAGGGGAGGAACGGCGTCCACAGGTTGGTCCAGCGGCTTTCCCTCCAGATAGCGCAACATTCCTTCCAGGAAGAAGAACAGCCCCTTGCCGCCGGCATCCACTACGCCCGCTTCCCGCAGCACCGGCAAAAGCTCCGGCGTCCGCTGCACCGAACGGTCGGCCGCGACCACGATCCGATCCATCACCTCCGCCAGCGAGCAGCCATCGATGTGCGCTCGTTCCGCCTCCAGTGCGATGTCGCTCGCCACGGTTAGAATCGTTCCTTCCACCGGACGGACGACCCCCTTGTAGGCCGTATCCCGCGCCTCCTGCCACGCGCGGGCAAACGCGGCCGGGTCGATTTCCGATTTTGAATCCAGACTGCGCGCGATGCCGCGCCAGATCTGCGAGAGGATAACTCCGGAGTTGCCGCGCGCGCCCATCAGCGCGCCGTGCGCCACGCTGTGCGCCACCAAGCCGGCGTTGGCTGAATCACTCTCGGCGATTTCCTGGAAGGCCGCCTGCATAGTGAGCGACATGTTTGTCCCGGTATCGCCATCCGGTACCGGAAATACGTTGAGTGAATTGACGATTTGCTGGTTGGTGTTAAGCCAGACCAGGCCCGCGCGGACGAGCCGTTTGAGGAGCCTGCCGTCGATGTAGGCGCCCTGGGAATCCGGAGAAGTCGGGAAGGAGAATTTGGATTCTGGGGGGAGGGATGTCATCTCCGGTGTCCTGCCATCCTTGGGATGTCAGTCAGGATTGCTGACCCGAAGGCCTTGCACATGGATGTTCACGGTTTCCACGGGCAGGCCCAGTACCCGTTCCACGGTGTATCGCACCGCATGGGCGACGCTGTCGGCCACTGTGGATATCCGGGTTCCATATTCGAGAATGACGTACACATCGAGCGTGATTTTGTTTTCGAGGACGCGCACCGCGACCCCCTGGCGGGGATCTTTGGCGGTGGGGTGCACAAGGGATTCGAACCCTCCGCGCGCGGCCATGCCCACCACGCCGTAGGAACTCAAAGCGGCTTGGCTGGCCAGCGCGGAGATGGCATTCGGAGAGATACGGATGGAGCCCAGGGAGATTTCCTCTTCCTTCTTCATTCCGTTATTCTCCTCCCTTCCTTCCCCGGTGGGGAGATCCACATCCCGGATGTTTTTATCTTGCCGGACGGTGCTTCCTGTGGTAAGATGCGTCCCGGCTTGCATCCGATATGCTTCACCAGGAAGGAATGAAACAATGGCAAAGTGCGAAAACTGCGGGAAAAAACTCAGCTTCGGTCATAGCCGATCGTTCTCGAAGCGGGCGACGCAACGGTCTTTTAAGCCCAATCTCCAGCGGGTAGCGGTTTGGCATGGAAAACGGAAAGAGACCAAAGTGTTGTGCACCAAATGCATTCGAACAATCGTCAAGGTTGCGTAATTTTCTGGAAGGTCTGAGGGCCGGCGCATCGTCCGCCGGCTCTTTTTTTAACCGAGAATTCCGGATGGCGCTGGGAAGGAATCATAACTGGCGGAAGCCAAAAAAACAATGGCATCCGGAGGTGCTGGAAAATCGGCATAGAACATGCTACATTTATACCCGTGAATCTTGCGAAAAAGAGTCGATATTGGAAATATTGGATTATCTTTGTCGCCTTTGGAATGGGGTTGGCTTGCACTCGCAGCGGCGAGGCGGTAGATATCTCCAGTAGTTTGCAGATCGGCACTGCCCAGACGTCTTCAGCGAAACCGAGCCTGATCATGGGGTCGACCGGTCAACCCACCCCCTTCATTCCGGATACCAAGCCCACCGATACCCCCACATCGATGTTCTCAACCCCGACACTGGATCCCACGCGCGTTTCTCCGATATCGACGACCGGACCGGGATCTTACGTCGTTCAGCCGGGAGATACGATCGGATCGATCGCGGCACGCTTCGGTGTTACCCCTGAGTCCATCATCCAACTCAACCAACTCTCGAATCCGAGTGCTCTCGAGGTGGGACAGGTCCTCATGATTCCCGTTCCGGAATCCGAGAAACCCGGACCGAATTTCAAGATCATTCCGGACTCCGAATTGGTGTACGGTCCGGCCGCCAACGGATTCGACCCGGCCGAATTTGTAAAAGGCAAGCAGGGATATCTGCAAAATTATCGCGAAGTGGTTAATGATCGGGAGCGCACCGGGCCGGAACTGATCCTTTTTACGGCGGAACAATATTCCGTCAATCCGCGGATTCTCATGGCGGTGCTGGAATACGCCGCGGGATGGATCAGCAATTCGTCCCCGTCGAGCGAAAAACAGACGTATCCCTTCATCCCCATCTCGGGCAAAGAGAATTTGTACAAACAACTCGCTTGGGCGGCGGATCAGTTGAACTACGGTTACTACCATTGGAAAACGGGGGGAACCGATTATTGGACTTTGTCCGACGAGAGCATAGTCCGGGTGGGAAGCGGGATCAACGCCGGTACGGCGGGTGTGCAATATTTGATGGCGCAAATATACGGCCGGGAGGATTGGCTGGCGGCGGTCTCCGAAAGCGGTGTCTATGCAACGTATTCCTCGATGTTCGGATATCCGTTTCTGTGGTCCATCGACCCGGTCGTTCCTCCGGATCTCGTCCAGCCCACGCTGACGCTGCCGTTCGAGGAGGGGGTGCACTGGTACTTCACCGGCGGGCCGCACGGCGGTTGGGCGTCGGGATCCGCCTGGGCCGCGATAGACTTCGCCCCTACGGGGATTGCCCTCGGGTGCGTTCCGTCCGACGATTGGGTTGTGGCTTCAGCTCCCGGTTTGGTCGTGCACAGCGACGAGGGAGCCGTGGTGGAGGATCTGGATTCTGACAGCAACGAGCACAGCGGTTGGACGATATTGTATATGCACATAGAAACCCGGGACCGGGTTCCGCTCGGCACGCACCTGAAGCTGGCCGACCGCATCGGTCATCCCTCGTGCGAAGGAGGATTCGCCAACGGAACGCATACACATCTTGCGCGCCGATTCAACGGCGAATGGATCGCGGCCGATGGACCGATCCCGTTTGTATTGAGCGGATGGGTGGCGAGCGGCACCGGAACCGAATACGACGGATACCTGACCCAGGGGGATCAGACGATCGAAGCTTGCGATTGCGGCGCCCCGGCTAACGAGATATGGAGATGATCCGCACTTTCACCCGACGCTCCGGTTTTCGGCTGGCAGGAATCGTGATCCTGCTGGCGGTTCCTGCCCTGGCTTGTTCCCGGGATACGGCCGCCACCGAGGATATCCGCTTGTTGTTCCAGACCGATACCGCCACTTCCCTGCCGGCCTCCCCAACGGTGAAGAAGTCGCCGCAACCGACGGACACGCAATCCCCCATTGCGCGACCTTCCCCCACAACCGAGCCGTCGAACACTTTTCCGGATACTCCCACATTACGACCGCGCGCCACGCCCTTGCCGGTTGTTTATTTCGTCCAGGCGGGAGACACGCTCCGGACCATCGCCATCCGGTTTGGCGTCCTGCCTTCCGATATCCGCTCGGTGGATAATGAGATACTTCCGTCGGACGGGTTGTTGACGCCAAGTCTCCAGCTGATCATCCCCGAATCGCTGGCCGATACCTCGGATTCCGCTCATCTCTTTCCCGACAGCGGAATCGTCTACTCTCCCACGTTCGTCCATTTCGATCCGATTCAATACATCAACGATCAAAACGGGTTTCTGGCTTCGTATCGTTCCACCAACGGATCGAACGCCATTGGGCCGGAAACCCTCCGCCAGGTTGCCTTCAATAACTCCTTCAGCCCCAAACTCCTCCTGGCGTTGTTGGAGTATAAAAGCGGATGGGTGACGGATAGAAATCCTTCAGCGGATACGCTGAACTATCCGTTGGGGGATAAAGACCCCAAGCAGCCCGGATTGTCGGCTCAGTTGGTCTGGGCGACGAACCTCTTAAGCATCGGATATTATGGATGGCGGGACGCCAGCCTGCTGAATTTGACTTTCGCCGACGGCGGCGTGCTCCGTTTGGCGCCGGATTTAAACGCCGGAACTGTCGCGATCCTGTATTTTTTCGCTCAGACCACCGCCGACCGCTCCGCGTGGCAACAAGGCGTGACGGATTTTCTCGCCGTATACTCGCGGATGTTCGGCAATCCCTTCGACCAGGCGGTCGAGCCGCTGTATTCCTCCGAACTCCCGTTGACCGCAATGGAACTTCCTTTTCCCCTGGGGCAGGAGTGGGCTTTTACCGGCGGCCCGCACGGTGCCTGGGAACACGACGGAGCCCGGGCGGCGCTGGATTTCGCCCCGACGGATTCGGCCCATTGCGCCGTGTCCCCCAGCTGGGTGACGGCTTCCGCTCCGGGGTTGATCGTACGTTCGTCCGGAAACGTCGTCGTCATCGACCTGGACGGCGACGGATATGAGGAAACCGGGTGGAACATCCTCTATCTCCATATCGCCACCAAAGATCAAATTCCCCAGGGGTCGCACGTGGAGACCGGCGATCGCATCGGACATCCCTCCTGCCAAGGTGGAATCGCCACCGGAACTCATGTCCACATCGCGCGCAAATTTAACGGAGAGTGGATGCTTGCCGGCGGACCGGTGCCCTTCGTGCTCAGCGGTTGGGTATGCCATGCCGGTGGAGCGCCATATGAAGGATCGATGGTGCGTGATGGGACGACGATCGTGGCTCATCCCTGGTCATCCAGTGAAACATTGATCTGGAGATAAACCGTAACCCCGCAATGAAAAAATCCCGTAACGAAAAAAATGGATTCGGCAGAATGAATCCCGGTTCTCGTTCCCATGGTTTCTCAACGGTTGCAGTCGATGAATAATTTGCATCACACGATTATCCGTCGTCTGCGGATCGAGCGGTTATGCGCCGGGGGGATCCTGGCCGTTGTGCTTGGATTGTCGGCCTGCGCTCCGGAAACAACAACCGTTCCACTTACTCCCTCGGGTTCAGCGCTTCCATTGCACTCCGCGGCCGTAGCACAACCTACGCCGCTTCCCACCCGCGGTCAAATCGAACCCGGCCAACTGATGGAGTACCGCGCGCAATCGGGGGACACGCTGGAGGCGATTGCCGCGCACTTCCATACCACCGTCGACGATATCCGCAAGAATAATTCCGGGCTCCCGCCAAAGACGACCACGCTCACTCCCGGCCTATTGCTCCATGTCCCGATATACCCGGCGCCGTTCGCCGGCACGCCGTTCCAGATACTCCCCGACAGTGAAGTGGTGGCCGGACCCGACGTACCGGGTTTTGACGGGAAGGCTTTTGTGAATTCCCATCCCGGTTATCTGAAGGACTTTACCGAATACGCCTTTGACCAAACCTTATCCGGTTGGGAGGACGTGCAGATCGTCGCCCGCGACTTTTCTGTTAACCCCCGAATCCTGCTGGCGCTGTTGGAATATCGCGCACAAGCTTTAACCCGCAACGACCAGAGCGATGAGGTAAAAGCGCTCCCGCTCCAAAACGCCAATTACACTGCGTACGGTCTTGCGCTGCAGGTATCCCTTGCGGCGGGAAAATTGAACGAGGGCTACTACGGCTGGCGGACGGGACAGCTTGAGGAAATCGAGTTGGCCGACGGACGGATTACCCGGCCGGATCCCTGGCAGAATCCGGGCACGGTCGCCGTGCAATATCTGTTGGCTCAATGGTTCGGCCAGGAGCAGTTCGACCAGGCCGTCAGCCCGGATGGATTTATCCAAACCTACCGGAATCTTTTTGGCGATCCGTTTTCCTATTCGGTGCAGCTTATGCCGGGGGATTTGCAGCAGCCGAAAATGCAACTGCCCATCGAACCGGATAAAGTCTGGGTTTTTACCGG
>JBEKDW010000003.1:0-26109 GCA_050014155.1 Anaerolineales bacterium | reverse complement strand
CGTACGGCCTCCAGGCCGCGGCCACCACCTCCCGGACGGGCGCCTCGAAGGCCGAGAGGCCCGGCGCGCGGAGGAGGTTCTTCACATGTTCGGAGAGAGCCTTGTCGTTCATGATGCCGTTGATGATAGCAGAGGGAAGAAGGGTTGGCAACCGAAATCACATTGTGGAGATCACCCAAGAGGATGGTCCAAATGCATCGGATCGAGGGACCGATTATGCTATACTCCGTGCGCTTGGCCGGGGGAAAAAACTTACTCAGGAGGATGGATGGCGAAATATCGGATTGCCTGGATGCCGGGTGACGGCATCGGGCAGGACGTCATGGAAGCGGCCCGCATCGTACTGGACAAAATCGGATTGGATGCCGAGTATCCGCCGGCCGACATCGGCTGGGAATTCTGGCGGTCGGAGGGAGACGCCCTGCCGCAGCGCACGATCGACCTGCTGCGCACATGCCATTGCGCGTTGTTCGGCGCGATTACCTCCAAGCCGAAGGAAGAGGCGGCGGCGGAGTTGAACCCGGACCTGCGCGGGATGAGGCTCTTCTATCGCAGCCCGATCGTCCGCCTACGGCAGCTATTCGACCTATATATAAATCTGCGCCCATGCAAGGCGTATCCAGGCAATCCGCTCAACTACCGCGAGGGTATCGACTTGGTGGTGTTCCGCGAGAACACCGAGGATCTCTATGCCGGGGTGGAGTTCCATCCGCTCCCGGCGGATGTGCGCGCGGCGCTGGAAGCCCGCAGCCCGGCGATGGAGGCATTCCGCTCCACTCCATCCGAGGATATCGCCCTCTCATGCCGCATTCTCACCCGGCGCGGATGCCAGCGGATCGTTCGCGCGGCGTTCGAATACGCGCGCGACCGCGGCTATTCGAGCGTGACCCTGGTGGAAAAGCCGAACGTGGTGCGCGAAACCTCCGGTCTGATCACGCGCGAGGCACGCAAGATCGCTGCGGAGTTCCCCGCCATTCCACTGTGGGAAGCCAACGTCGACGCGATGACCATGTGGCTGGTAAAAAATCCGAAGGAGTACGGGGTGCTTGTGACCACCAACCTATTCGGCGACATCATCTCCGACCTGGCCGCGCAGCTGGTGGGCGGGCTGGGGTTCGCCTCGAGCGGAAATATCGGCGATGGGTTCGCGGTCTTCGAGCCGACTCATGGATCGGCGCCAAAGTACGCCGGCAAGCATAAGGTCAATCCCATTGCCACGTTCCTGGCGGTGAAGCTCATGCTGGATTGGCTGGGAGAGGCGGACAAGGCTGCGGCTCTCGAGCGGGCCGTGGCCGGTGTGATCGCCGAAGGCAAGGTGCGCACCTACGACATGGGCGGATCCAGCGGCACGTTGGATATGGCCTGCGCCGTAGCGGAACGGTTGTGACGCGGACCTGCGCAGTATGTCATCCCGAGAGGTCGTAGACCTTGAGGGATCGGTGACTCCAATCCAATTATATACTCGACGAAGTTGGTAATTTCAATTTAACTTTCCGATTCCTAGCCCCGAACAAACATCGGGGGTCCCCGGCCCATCCCGCCGGGGTCCGAATGACACACGAGGTATATCATTCCGAGGGGCGCAGCCCCGAGGAATCGGTAATTTTAATCTGCATCGAACTTTATGCGAGTGATGTCTACATCTAACCTACCGATAACCTACCGATCCCTCGCCTTGGAAGAACACCCGGGCCTCGGAATGACATATGCAGATTAGGTCGTCGGCGTTTCGGTTGGCGGGATTTCCGTCGGCGTGTCAGTCGGCGCGGGCTCCGTGAAGGAGGGGGTCGGGGTGAGCGTGTGAGTGGGGGGCGGGGTCGGGGGGAGCGGAGACGGCGTGGCGGTCGGTGATAGGGTTTGTGTGAGAGTTGGGGGGACGAATTCCGTATCGGTGGGAGTGGCGGATTGGATCGGCGGAGGGGCGGTCGTCCCAACGGGCGGGGGTGGACGCCGGGTAGAGGTTGTCTGCACGGTGGGACTCGGGATAAGTTCCACGGTGGGCGTTGGATGGATGGCAATCAGAACCGCCGCGGTGCAATAGCAGGGGATCGTGGCGACGAGAACACCGATAAGGAACGGATAGAGGACGCGCGGACGGCGCGGGGCGGTTGGGGTTTTATTCACCGGATGGATTATACGCTGCCGGGCGTTATTTTGTCTTTCCTGCGGGTGCAGGCACACGCCGGATATGCTTCCACCGCGGACGAGGCATGGTAGCCGAAGGCAAAACCGCGGGTGGAAAATGTCGGCCTCGATTGTGACCCGGTTTGCCGGAATCCCAAGGTCCCTGTGTTCCTGACTTTCGGATTGATGACCCCGGGTTGCGAGTTGTGCTAAAATCGTTTCTATGAACCGCAAACGCGTGATGATCGTCGAGGATCAGCGCGAAATTGCGCGCATGATCCACAGCGCAATTCAGCTGATGGACGCCTCGCTGGACATCGTCGACGCCCTCTCGGCCGAAGAAGCTTCGCTGGAACTTTCGGAACGCGGTGCGGATCTGATCATCCTTGACGTGCGCCTTCCGGGGATCAGCGGCCTGGAACTGCTCGAGCGCTGGCGCATCCAGCATATCGACATCCCGGTCATCGTCACCACCGGATTCGCCGAACCGGCCATCCGAGCGCTCGCCGAGCGGTTGGGCGCACGCGCCTTCTTCAACAAGCCCCTGCCGATGGAAGATTTTCTCCGCGCCGTGCGCTCCATCCTGGCCGGGGAGGAATTCCAGCCCAGCGAGGATCAAACCGCGCATGTGTTGACCGACCTCCGGCAGATGCTGGCAGCCGACGCCGCCTGGTTGTGCCAGGAGACTGGGCAGGCGACTCACCGCGCGGGGGACGTCCTCGAAGTGATGGAAGAGGACATGGAAGCGGTCCAGCACGCCGTGCTCGCCATCCTGAACCGGACTACCCCCTTCCTGGGAAAAATCAAAGAGGAACCGCCGTCGGTGATCATGCTCTACGGCGAGAAACGGAACATGGCGATCGTCCCGATGCCCAGCGGCCCGAGCCTGGTGTTGTTCCTCTCCAAGCCGGTGCCAGCCCAGACGCTTGACGATGCGATCACCGAAGCGATGCACCGGTTGGAAAAAATCTTCCATACCGACAAACTGCTCCAGGAAGTCTCGGAGGTTATCCCCATGCCGGATTGGGTGCAACAGAGCGTCGGATCCGCGGCCAGCCAGCCGCAGGAATGGAACATCACCGCGCCGCAGGTGGAACCGCTCGAAGCCAAAACCTTTTGGGATGAGGCCGTGCTGCAGGCCGGCGGATTCCTCTCTCCTGGAAAACTGACGTTCGACGAGGCTGAAAAACTCGGTTTGGTCCCCGAAGCAAAACCCAACGATCCCTACCGCGTCATCGATTGACATTCGCCGCTGGCTCCCGGCCCTTCTTATGCTACAATTCCGACGCTCGAACCCCTTTGGGGCGTGGTGCAACGGCAGCACACCGGACTTTGGATCCGTGGATCTAGGTTCGAAACCTGGCGCCCCAGCCTGATACGCAACGGAAGACTCCGGGACTCGAGGATATAATATCCTCTGAGCCCGCGAGTCTTCTTGTTTTATCCGGAAGGTCCGTTTTTTTAAACGTTTCTCCCTTCGCGGAATTCAGGGCTGAACGCAGAGAGGAATCCGCCATGTCGCTTCGAGTGATCATTCTTGCCGCCGGGCTGGGGACTCGGATGAAATCGGCCCAGCCGAAGATGTTACACACACTTTGCGGAAGGCCGATGATCCTGTGGGCGATCGAGATTGCCAAATCCGTCAGCCCGGAGAAACCCGTCCTTGTGGTGGGACACGGAGCCGAAGCCTTGCGAACGCTCGCCGGCGACCAGGCGGAATTCGTCGAGCAACCGGACCTTTTGGGAACGGCCGATGCGGTCCGGCGCACGGAAGGACTTTTGCGCGGGAGGGCCGAGCGCATCCTGATTTTCTATGGCGATATGCCGCTGTGGAACCCGGAGACATTCCGCGCTTTGGTCGAGGCGGAAGAACGCAATCCCGGACCGCTGGCCTTCCTGACCGGCGTCGCCAAGGACGCGCGCAATTTCGGAAGGGTAATCCGCGACGGTGCGGGGAAGGTTGAGAAAATCGTCGAGGAAGCGCACGCAACCGTTGAGCAGAAAAAAGTCCGGGAGATCAACCTTGGGGCTTATTGTTTTCGGTCCGATTGGTTATGGTCGGCCCTCCCAAAAGTGAGGGCCTCTCCCAAGGGCGAATATTATCTGACCGATTTGGTGGCGATGGCGGCGAGCGAGGGCGGCGTATCGGCTATTCCGGTCGAGGACGAGGAGGAATGGATCGGGATTAACACGCGCGCGCACCTCGCCGAGGCGGAAACCGCGATGCGCCGGCGGGTTAACCGGCGCTGGATGGATGCCGGCGTGGGCATGCAGGATCCGGCGACGGCGTATATTTCGTTTGAGGCAACCATCGGCGAAGGCACGCTGCTCCTGCCCAATACGCACCTCGAAGGAAAGGCCGTCGTCGGCCGCGATTGCGTCGTCGGCCCGAATACGATCGTGCGCCGCAGCGCCGTGGGCGACCGCTGCCGGGTGGAATGTTCGGTTGTGGAGGATGCGGTGCTGGAGGAGGACGTGTCCGTCGGGCCGTTTGCTCACCTGCGTTCGGGAGCCTACCTCGCGCGCGGCGCGCATATGGGCAACTTCGGCGAGGTGAAAAACTCGCGCCTGGGAGCCGGCGCCAAGATGGGACATTTTTCATATCTTGGAGATGCAACCGTCGGGGCGAGCGCCAACATCGGCGCGGGAACGGTCACCTGCAATTTCGACGGCAAGCAAAAGAACCGCACCGAGATCGGCGAGGGCGCGTTCATCGGTTCGGACACGATGCTGGTGGCGCCGGTTAAGATCGGCAAGGGCGCGCGCACCGGGGCCGGTTCGGTGGTGACGCACGACGTCCCCGACGGCGCAACGGTGATCGGCGTTCCGGCGAAAAAGTTGCGTAAGAACGATGCCAAAAAAACCTGAAGTGAGCGAGGAAGGACGGAAAGAGCTGGTGGAGAAGGCGCGCGCCGCGCGGGCCAACGCCTACGCGCCATATTCCCACTATACGGTGGGCGCGGCGCTGCGTACGGCGAGCGGTTGGATCTACACCGGCGCCAACGTCGAGAATGCTTCCTACCCCGTGGGGCTATGCGCCGAGCGCGTGGCGCTGTTTTCGGCCGTGGCCGCCGGCGAGCGCAAGTTCCAGGCTATCGCAGTCGTCACCGCAGACGGAGCTGCACCCTGCGGCGCCTGCCGCCAGGCGCTGGTCGAATTCGGGCGCGGGATCGAGATCATTCTTGCTGACGAAAAGGGATCGATTCACCAGGTGGTCATGTTGGACCAACTGCTGCCGTTTGCGTTCGATAATAAAAATTTAAAATAAAAAATGAGCGCCCGCAAGAATCAATGTATCCTGCGGAATAATCGTCTGCACCGGCTTTATCCGATTACAGAATCCACTCAGAGAATAAATTCCCCTGAGGTTATTTCCCCGCCAACACCACCCGCAGCCTCCGTGCCAAAGGATCCTGGAGTTTGATCGTCTGGCCGCGCTGATAGAGGAGCGTATTCCAATTGCGGACGTCGAAGGGAAGATCGGAAAGCGGGGTCGAGGAGATGTGCACCGTCGGCTTTTTCAACGCGTGCGCGAAGCCGGCTTCGTAGAGGACGTTCGGTTTGGCTTCCGACAGATCGACGATCACCGCCACGCTCGAAGCGATCAGCCGTTTGATCTCATCGACAATGTCGCCCGAAAACTCCGAGCGGTCCACGCGCTTGCAGGCGGCATCGACCTGCTGGGCGGCATGTGACATGGCGATGAAGTAGGTGTCGTCATACTCGCTGGAAAAAGGCATCGCGGCAAAGACCATGCGCCGGGTCGATTCGGGTGCAGCCGCAGCCTGCGGCGGAACGTGGGCGGGTTGGAGGAACAATTTTCGCAGGGTGGGCACGACCGCATCCACCTTGATCACCCCCTTGCGTTTGTAATTCTTCTTCAGATCCGGCATTACGATCAGCGCGTGATCGGCGCCGGTGGCCCGCTTGTAGAGCCCCACCTGCCGGATGGCGCGGGCTGTGTTGCCCCCGCGCGGGTCCCACTCCCTGGCCTCGAGGATCACCGTTTCCCCGTGCGGACCGGTGACGATGAAATCGGGACGCAGTCCGCCGATGAAAGGCTGGCGCCGGTAGGAAATATGCGCGTTCCTCAGAATGTTTTCCAGGCGGTCTTCGAATTCTTTAGCGCACATTCCTCACATCCCTTCCGGGGGAAATCCGGTTTCTGGATTCGGTCAATCGGATTACGGCCATGAGACGTACACGATTCCGAGCGCCAGCCGGTCGCCCGCCGCCAACTGGATCAGCCGCGGGGTCGGGTCGCCAGGAGAAGTCTCAGCCGGGCACCAATTGTAAGGGGCGGAAACGATTAAGAAGTAACTTCCCGGCGGAATGTCAGCCAATTGAAAGTTTCCATAGGGATCGGAATGTTCGACGATATCTCCGCGGGCCGGATCCGGGCCGGCCAGGAAGCCCGGCATCGAGTCGCGATTATCCCCTTGGGCTTTGGTCAGATAGAACATCGTCTCGGGGATGATTTTATTTATGGTATAGGAATACAGCGCACCGGAAAGTGCGGCCATGCCCGCTGCGGGCTGCGGCGCGTCGGAGGGCGGCAACGGAGTGAGGACGGTCTTTTCCGCATCGGTCGCCACCGGTCCGAAGTATTTCCCGTCGGCCGGGTAGGGATCGGCGCCCGCGGCGACGGGCGTGCGTGCCGGCTTGCACCCGGCGAGAGCCAGACCCAACAAAATACATCCGATCAGCGAACGCTTCATTACGGAAGGGCGCGGGTGAACGCGCGATGGGCCATGAACTGGTCGCCGCTAACGTTTTTATAGTAAGTGAGCTGGACGTAGCCGTCGATCGGCTGATCGTAGGATTCGATCCGCAGCGATCCTTCCCAGTTGTCGGGCAGGGTGTTTTCCGCCTCGCTGCTCTGAGTGCCGGTACCAAGGCGGTGGTTTCGCTGCAGGCTGCTGCTGCCGGGGATGACCACGCCGTCCACCTCGATCGTGTCGGCGGCGTCCACAACTCCGTCGTGGTTGATATCGCACGTGGAGAGCGGGCAGTTGCCGTTGGTGGCGGGAATATAAAACAGTTTGAGCGTGGTGGCGCTGGTGCCGAGATTGCGGATCCCGACCACGCTGGCAAACCCGTTTGGCAGCACCTTGGCCACCAGCGGGATGAACATCACCCGGTCGGTCCCGCCGGCGCGCACTGCCTCGTACGCCGAAGCGCCGATGTTGCCGCTGGGCGAGTTGTAGTAGCGCATCTGAACAATCGCCGCGAGATTCGCCCCGGCCGCCTGCAGATCGCACGTTCCCGCCCAACCCACCGGATACAATTGCGCGTCGCCGATCGGATTGAACGAATATGATCCGTTGGTCGTGATCGGCGTGGGATTGGTGAAGTTCAGTTCCGTCGGGGTGTTGCCCCAGATGGTGGTGCAATGCATCGCCAGTGCGCCGGCGGCGATCTCCGCCCCGCCGATATTTTGCACCGTGATCACTGTGCTCAGGCCGTTATCCAGGCGCGAGAAAAAGATCGGCACGATCCACTGCGGGCCGAGGTCCTCCGCAGGAAAGGCGTCAAAGGTTTGCAGAATGTCGGCGCCCTGGAAGAAGTTGGCAACCACCGTGATCTTCTTTCCGTCCAGCGCGGTGACCACCGCCGAGCCGACCCAGTCGTCGGGAAGGTTGGTCTCTATTGAAAGATCGTAATAATAGGAAACGCCGGGCGCAAGGGAATCGATGGTTTTCGTGTAACTGCCGCTTAAGCCGGCATTGGGGATTAAATCCACCGTCACGGTGACCGCATCGGAATCGGCGTTCTGGATGATGATTTGGCTGTTGGCTATGCCGCTGAGCGTGGACCGGTTGCGCGCCGCGAGGGGCACGTAGAAAACGGTGCGCCCTTCCAGAAAGCCGGTGTAGGCTCCCTGGGTGGGAACCTGTCCGCGCGCCTGGATCTGCACGATGGCGCCCACCGGGTTGTCGGAGGCGATCACCACCGATCCGCGTCCGGGTTGCATGGTCGGATCGAAATACTGTTTGATCTGGATCGAACCGCCGTTGGGCGGCAGGCTGAAGCTGAGATTGCCGGCGGAAACCCCCGGCCAGGCCGCGCCGTTATCGAGCAGATAGGAGATCGAGCCGGTGGCCGGATTGTTTTTATCCAAGTTCACCAGGGTGAAGTTGGTACTCAGGAGCTTCGCGGTGGCGGCGGCTTGAACAGGTGTCGGGACGGAGAAGGTCAACGCGGAAAAAACCGCAACCGCGGCAATCGCAACTTTCCGATTTATCAAGGCTCGGTGGGTCATCTGCTCCTCCTTGGTGGACGCCTTAAACCATATCATACCTGACCGGAATTTCCTACTTGGTGGAGAACCGGTGTGGGAACTTCAAGCGCATCCCGGTATACGTCGAGAATGCGACGGGCAACCACGGGCCAATCGTAAACCGCGTGCACACCGGCCGCCGCGGCGCGCCCCATCGCCTGACGGCTCGAGGGCGAGTCGATCAATCCCAAAATGGAATCCGCCAACGCCTCCGGATTCCCCGGTTCGACCAGTTTCCCCCACTGCGGGGAAAGCACTTCGGGGATTCCGCCCGCACGGCTCCCTACGCATGGTGTTCCGGAAGCCAACGCTTCGAGCAATGCCACGCCCTGTCCTTCTTCGAGCGAGGGCAGGACGAACAGCTCGGCGCGCCGCATCCATCGGGCGACCTCTTCGGGCGAAAGACTCCCCGTGAAATATACCGCCTCGCCGATGCCCAGGGTCCGGGCCTGTGTTTCGAGTTCCGCGCGCTTGGGACCGTCGCCAATCAGCACCAGACGGTGCGCGGGATGCCGGCGGTGGATCAGCGCCATCGCATTGAGCAGCGCGCGCAACCCTTTGCGCTGGATCAGCGATCCGACGAAAAGCAGGACTGGTTCGCGCGGGGTTCCGTTGGGGTGAAACCTCGCTCCGTCCACACCGTTGGGAATGACCGCGATCCGATCCGGATCCACACCCAGCGCTGCGGCGCCCTCGGCCAGCGACGCACTGAGCGCGATTACCTTTCGAGCGCTGCGCAGCGCCCGCCGGGCCAATCCATTGGCGAAGGGGATGCGCACGGCGCGATAGATGTCGCTGCCTTGCACGGTGCAGACGATCGGGCGGCGGTGGATCGGCGCGGTAAGACCGGCGGCGAACGCGGAAAAGGTCCAATTGGCGTGTATCAGATCGCACCGGGGGGCGATCCGCGCGATGGCCAGCGCGTGCGCGGCCAGCAGCGGAAGCACGATCAGCCGTCCCGGGCCACCCTTTTCCCATACCACCGGCAATCCGCCGGGCGTATCCAAGAGAATCTCCCAACGCTCTGGACGGAGATATCGCGGACGGAAAATTTCCACACCCGCCATATCCTCGTGCGTCTTCGCCCCCTCGGCGTGCGGCGCGACAACGAGCACATGCGTGCCGAGCGTAGAGAGCGCGCGGCACGCTTCCCAAATGAAGGTCCCGCGGTAATCGCCTTCCCAGCGAGGGAAGGATGTGGTGGCGACGCAGAGGGTAAGCATGAGGGGAGGTTAGCGAGATCGCTTTCTCTTCCCGGTGCGCGAACGCGCACGGGTTGTTGGTTTGACCGGCTTGGGTTCCTTCTTGGCCACCCGGTCCAATTCCATCCGCCGCGTGCGGAAGAGGGTCTCTTCCAGAATCCGACGGTTGAAGCCGATCAGATCAGCCACCAGCCCGATGAGGAAGATTTGGATCCCGACGATGAGCAGCACCGCGGCGAGGATGACCGACTGCACATGTCCGGCGCCGAAGCCCGAAGCGGCGAAGTAGAGATAGCGCGCGCCGAGCGTCAGCCCGGCGGCGAAGAACAAACTGCCGAGAATCGAAAACACGCGCAACGGACGGTACATCACAAACGAGCGCAGAAGTGTGGCTCCGGAAAAGATCATGTAATGGAGAATACCGTCGGCCAGGCGCGAGGGGCGCACGGGCGGGTTGGTGCGGACGGGGACGAATTCCACCGCCTCGCGCCGAGCCCCGGCTTGGATCAGCGTTTCGAGAGTATAGGAGAAATTGCTCATTACCAGCGTGCGCAGCGCGGCATTACGCGAGTAGGCGCGGAAACCGCTGGCCGCGTCGGGGACTCGCATCCCGGAAGCCAATCCGATCAGCGCACTTCCCAGCCGCTGGAAGATCCGCTTCGCGAGGGAGAACCACTTCATGCCCGCCGCGCCGCGGTCGCCCACCGTTAGTTCGGCCCGGCCCGCAAGGATCGGTTCGATCAGCGCGGGAATATCGTCGGCGGAATATTGGTTGTCGGCGTCGGTGTTGACGATCACATCCGCGCCGCGCTCCAGCGCCGCTTCCAGCCCGGCGGTAAAAGCCGCCGCCAGGCCGGCGTGCTTCGGCAGCGCGATCACCCCGTCCGCCCCGGATTTCTGCGCGGCTTCGGCCGTGCCGTCGCTGCTGCCGTCGTCGATCACCAGCAGCTCGACGGCATCCACGCCCGGAATGCGGCGCGGAAGCGCCCGCAGCGTCGCGGGCAATATTTGTTCTTCGTTGTAACAGGGGATCTGGATGACGAGCTTCATGGCGGCGCTGGAAACGATGATACCACTAGCGAAGGATGCCCGGCAGGAAGCCGCAGTAGCCTTGGGTGACGATCAGATCGTACGCCGTATCATCGCCGGCGGCCATCGCGTCCTGGTGCGAGGCGCGCAGGAAGAAAATTCCTTCGCGCGGGGCGGTCCAACAAAGCGTGGCGCCCTGCCCGATCATACTGGCGGAAGGCGGGAGAGCCCGCAGCAGGCGGGTAGTCCCGTCGCTGTCGATGAGATCGAGCACGATCCAGGCCGTGGGTCCTTGAGCGAGCGCGCGCAGGAGGTAGGTTGTGCCGGCGGTTGCCTGGAAGAATCCCCAATCCTCGTCGCCCGACGGGCAGATGGCGTGCCGCTGGGCCGTGCCCGGCACCAGTTCCTTGGCAAACAGCGCGGAGTTATCGGATTCGAACGAGTCCGGAGTACAACCCTTGATCGTGGTGGAGACTTCGGATTGCGAGATATTCCCGGCGCGGTCGAGGGCGAGAACGCGGAAGGCATAGCTATGCCCGGGTTGCGCGGCGTAAACCGTTTGGCGTGTGTCCGGCGCCAAGCCGGTGAGCCAGTCGGTCCACGATCCGCCGTCGATCCGCAATTGCACGCGGAAGGAATCGAGGCCGGAGAAGGAATCGCTCGCAGTCCAGTTCAGATTGACCACGGTAGAATCCTGCGTGGCCGGGAGGGGCGTGACGGAGAGGTCCGGCGGGGTGCGGTCGTTGGCGATCCCCCATACCACCGCGACCATCTGGTTCCCGACCCAATCGGTGGCCACCACCTGGAAGGCCAACGCCGATCCCTCCGGCAGCGTGGCCGGATCGAGCGGACAAGACCAACCATTGGAGCCGTCGGTGTCGGTGCATACGGCCGTCCAGTTACCGTCGGTCCAATCCGAGGAATGGCTGTAAATTTCCACCTTCTGGATTCCTCCGCTGTCGGTGGCCGAGACGACGAGATTCGCCGGCAGGGCGGCCAGGAACTGGCCCGATTGCGAGGGTGTCACCCAGGAGACGGTTGGAAGATCGGAATCTACAAGAAGCCTGAGCGTGTATCCGTGATCGGTTCCACCTTCACCCGGATGGTTTTGCGAGCGCACCTTGACGTAATACCTTCCCGCGCCCGGAAGCTGATAACCCACCGATGCGGCGTCGGATGAAGCCAGCACGCTCGTCCCGTCACCGTCGAGAATCTCCATGTGCGGTTTGAGCGCGGTCACGCCGTCGAGGTTGGCGACGATGCGGCTTGCCCCGGTTGCGGTGAAGCTGTAATAATCCTCATCGCCCGCGGGACAGATCTGTCCATTAACCGGCGCCGCTGTTGAAAGGGCGGTGGCGGTGTCGGAGGAATTATTTGGTTCATTCGTATCGCCGCAGGCGGGGGCGGTTGCCGCGGTGACGGAAAAATCGTCGATTGCCCAGCCGCTGTTGGCATTACCGATTTCATCCCCCGTATAGAATGCAAAGCGCACGCGGATCGTATGGCCGGCATATCCCGAGAGGTCGAGGAATGGGCCCGCTTGCCACACCCGCTGCGCGTCGTCGGTGAGCTGGTAGACGTTGGCATAATTCCCGCCGTCGACCGCGATCTGGATTCGGCGCTGGTCCCAATGCGGGTTGGCACCTTCACCGTCGAACCAGTATTTGAAGTTCAGGGAGTAACCGGTGGCTGGGATGTTGATCGGCGGCGAGGTAAGAAAGCCGTAGTTCGGAGAGCCGTTGTTATAGGTCGAGCTTCCCGCCTGGTTGTAGATCCAGGCGTGGGTTCCGTTATTCACGGGGCTGGTGGCCACGCGCCAGAAGCCGGTTGCGCTCCATTTGGAAACGTCGCCCTCGATCCCGTCGCTGAACGGTGCGTTGACCGCGGCCGGCCAGGCCGGCGCGTCCACCACCGTCCAGCGCCGATCCTGCCAATCGCTAATACAAGCGGGGTTCCCCGCGCACGATCGTTGGATTAAACACCAGGTTTGCATGCCGAGGGTCGAGTTATCGTTGCCTTCCAGCACGTGATAAGGCAAGCGCTGCTCACCCAGCGGTCCGGTGGTGGTTACTTCGACGCCGGTAAAGAGGGCCGAAAGGCCGGTGCGCCAGAAGAGCACGATCGAATCACCGCGCTGGAATGTCGCGCCTTCCGTCGGCCAGATCAGCGTGGCGACACCGGGCATGACGTTGCGCGATGTGATCCGCATCGATCGGACCGTATCGGCGCCAATCGGGTTGTCCGAGAGGTTCCGGTCGTCGGAATCGAACGCCTCCACCCTTCCGGAATAATTGCTATCGCTGTAAAGCGTAGCCAGGACGTTGGCGCCGACGCGGATGGATTCCGCGTTTTCGGCTCCCACGGGAGCCAGTACCGAACCGTTGGCGTAGTCGCCCGTCCCCTCGACGACGCAATCGCCGCCGAAATCCTTACCGGCGTACAGCGCCACCTGGTCCGGGGTCGGGGTGCATGCCGGTGGCGGGGGGGGGCAGGAGTTGGCGTGGATAATCAAACGCAGGCCGGGGTATCCGACTGTTTCGTTTCCGTCGCGGTCCCAGGCGCGCAGCGAGAGGTTGATCGCGCCGGCAGGAAGTTGCGTTGCGCACAAGTCCCAATCGTAAGTGAACGGCGAGGAGGAAAAGATCGGGCCGACTTGCTGCCATCCGTCGCCGGTGTTGGCGATGAAGTAGGCATGGCTGAACCCGGTGCCTGAATCGGTGGCATAGCCCTGGAGCTGGACGGTGGTGAGATTTACCACCGACTGGTCGGCGGGGGCGGTGAGCCCGGCGTCAGGCGGTGTGAAATCGGTGCCGGAGTTGTTGGCCGAGGTGTAGTACCACGAGCCTTGCCCGCCGTACGCGGCGGCTTCGGTGGGCGTGCGCGGGCGGCCGCCGTTGATCGAAACGTCGTCGAAGGTAATGTCGACCGAATTACCCCACCACGATCCGGCGTTGGTGTGCACCTGGAAGTGCAGGTGGCTGCCGGACGAATAGCCGGTATCATCGGCGATGGCGATGAATTGCCCGCGATAGACGTGTGCGCCGTGCGTGCGCAGCGCAACCGGAATACTGTTTTGGGCCAGGTGCAGATACACCATGTAGCTGGTGGGAACCGTCGAGGTATCTTCCAGCACCAGGAAGTTGGCGTGGTTGGCGTTCCCGTCCCAATAGCCATTGGGATAAGTCCACACGGCGTACTTCACCGTCCCGGCCCGCGAGGCTACCAGCGGGAACATCGGGGTGGTGGAGTCGGCGAAATCGAAAGCGTACGTTTCCGTCGCGGGATGGGAGACGCTCTGGGTAAGCCGTCTCGTTTCCCCGGCCGGCCAGGGGAGCTTGTAGCCGGTGAAGGTCTTGGCCATCGCGTGCTGTTCGTCTGCGGAGGGGGGGGTGTACTGCCGCTTGGTGTCGGCCGGGATCAGATCCTCTGGCGCCGCCTGGAGCACAGCGGCCCAGTCGGAATCTGCCTGAACGGTCACGGTCCAATCGTCGACGGTACGGCGGCCGATGGCGAGCCCGGGTTCGGTGGGCACCACCTCGCCGGTATCTGGCTGTATGTAGTTCAGGGTGGCCAGAGCCCAACCGCCGTCCTGGGAGAAGAGAATCTCCTCCACCGATACGGTATATATATGGAAGGCCATCACCTCCTGATGCTCCTGCACCTTCGCGGCGACGAGCGCAATAATGCGGTCGCGGTCGGCGGGGGTCGGCGGGCCGGCCACGGCGGAGGGCAGGGACGAATAGCCACCCGCGCCCAGGAGCAGCAGCGCGGCGAGGCTGAGGAGGATCGGGCCGAATTTGCGGTAAATTCCAGTCATAGGTCATCGTCCGGCCCATTGAAACAGGCACCGGACGCTCGCGGAAATAGGTGCAAGGAGCGTGCCATAAGGAGATAATGAACCCACAAAGAGCACGAATGGAACAAAGAGACATAGAGGTTAAAACTCTTGAGATCGGGTTTGTGTTGTTGACTCATGAAATGGAATGTAACGGATACCTTCATCCCTGTTCCTTCTTCCTAACAGGGAGAAGGAAGTTGCCATAGGTAGGTTATGGGAGGGTTACACAGCCAGTCCATAAGCCTTGAAATACAGCGACGTGTTTAGGTTAATGCTAGGGGAAAGACACCCACAATGGAAGTGGCATGCGAGATCGAATAGATACTCGCGATGAATTGGACCGGGACGGAGAGGTAAAAATATTTTCGGAACTCTAGTAAAATGATAAACAATTATCGCATCCAATCGAAGATCGGCTTCTTCAGAGATCAGCAAAGTATGCGCATGTTCCTGAAAACCGTAGGGAGTAAGGATATACGGATTGAAAAAGGTAAAATTTTTGGATCATGATCCTGATCTGAATTGGATCTGGAAGGATTAACTGTAATGCAAGATGAATCGATGGACCATAATTCTCAAATGCCCCCTTGCCTTAAATTCGACTGCGCGGATCTATGTTGCAAATATGGCGTCGATGTCCTGCCGGATGAATATGCCAAACTGATCTCGAGCCATTTGGCGGATCCAAGTGAGTTCACGGGGCCGGAGGAAGACGAGGACGGCGTCCTGTTGTATCGCACCGTGGAAGGAAAGCGCGGTTGCATTTTCCTTTCCGACACGCGCGGTTGCCGTCTGCACGATACACAATACAAACCGATCGTGTGCCAACTGTTCCCCAGAGATCGGGCGGAGGCCCTGGAGGCGTACCAGGACGGCTATCTCCCTTGCATTAGCCTTTATATCGGCCGGGAAAGACTAGACGAAATCCAATCGCCATCGAATAATCCCTAGGATATTTAAAACACATACAGAGGAAAAATTCCGCATACCATAATCAGAAAACCCATAAGGTTCGTAAAACCCCAGGGGTTTCGTCTATAAAAAGATATCTATTGAAAAGACGCGCCGGTAGTAAAATGAAACGAGACGAGCGGAGGACTTGCCGGTTATGACTGATTCCGAAATCAACCGCGATGAAAAAATAATTGTCGTAAAGCGGAACGGCCCGTATGCGGTTACAGGGGACATTCCCCTGGTGCGGAAAATTCAGGTCGTTTCCGAGTACGGCGAACCGCTCACATGGAAAAAGACCGAAACGATCAAAACCCGCAAGACGTATCTGCTCTGCCGCTGCGGGAAATCGGGCACGATGCCGTTCTGCGACGCAACCCACGCCCGCATCCCCTTCGACGGAACCGAAACGGCCGACGAGCGCTCCACCCTCAAGCGGCGTTACGCGCTCCCGGGCGGCGTTCAGTTCGCCTTCCGGCGCGACGACTACCTCTGCATGGAATCCGGGTTTTGCGGAACGCGCTGGTCGACCATCGATCAGCTCGTAGGGCAATCGGCCGATTCCAGCGTGCGATCCCAGGTGATCGCGATGGTCGAGCGCTGCCCGTCCGGTTGCCTGACCTATGCGCTGATCGGAGAGGAAGCAGACATCGAGCAGGATTTGCCGCAGGAGATCGCGGTGACGACCGACATTCTTTCGGACGGTCCGGTGGCGGGCGCCTTGTGGGTGATGGGGGGCATTCCCATCCGACGGTCGGACGGCCGGTTGCTGGAAATCCGCAATCGGGTGACGCTGTGCTCCTGCGGACGGTCCGCAAAAAAGCCATTATGCGACGGAGTCCATCGCAAGAGGATCACACCCCCGAACGGAAATGGTTGATGCAACGAACTTACGACTCCTCTCCCTTCACCCCTCCCCTTAATGGGGGCAGGGGGAGAGGTTGGCAGCCTCTGATCGAACGCATTCCTACCACCGAAAATATTCACCCTCTCTCCATATCCTAAATTATGGGAAGATAAATATCCAACGGAGGATTAACCTATGGAACCCATCATCGCCGTCTGCGGATTGGATTGTTCGGTTTGCGCCGCCTACAAAGCTACCCAGGCGAAGGACGAAACCGCCAAGGAGCAGATCGCGGCGCAGTGGAGAGCTGACTATAACAATCCCAAGATCGACGCCGCCTACGTTACCTGCGATGGGTGTCTGGCCTCGGACGGCCGGCTTGGCGGACACTGCCTGGAATGCGAACCGCGGCTCTGCGCCGTCGGCCGGGGGTACCCGAACTGCGCTTATTGCCCGGATTACGGATGCGAGAAGATCAGCCAGTTGCTGGTATATATCCCGGAAGCGAAAACCAGGCTGGACGGCATCCGCGCCGCGTTGTAACTTCCTCGGTCGCAAGAATTATCGGACCGGATTGTCCGGTCACATCAGTAATTTCCTCGCCGGTTGATTCAACGATATTTTATATCGGCCAGTCGCGGTAATCATCCAGTATTTCCAGAGTGAGTTTACTATCTGCCCGGCGGGAGCGATCCATCGCGTCCGTTGACAATGTCGGTAGAAACCCGGGCGCTGATTTTGTGCTACATTGGGGATGGGAATCCCATCCTCCGGTCCATGCGCGAAGGAACGCGGTTTCCATTCGAAAGGAGAGGGACAATGTCCACAAGACGCAACAGCGTTTCCATCGTTGGAGGATCCATCCTGATCCTCCTCGGTTTGATGGCGCTATTGGCTCAAGGTTTTCCGGGATTCAACTTTTGGGGAGTCCTGTGGCCTTTCTTCATCATCGCTTTTGGCGGCCTGTTCTTCGTCGGGATGCTGGCGGGCGGGAAGTCCGCCTCCGGGCTGGCGATCCCGGGCACCATCATTACGGTCATCGGGTTGATGCTGCTTGCGCAGAGCCTGACCGGTTACTGGGAAAGCTGGTCGTACGGCTGGACGGTGATCCTCATTTCCGTCGGGCTGGGGATCTTCCTTATGGGCGCATATAGCGGGAACGAACCCTCGCGCCGGGCGGGCGTGCGCGTGATGCAGATTGGCGTCTTTTTCCTGATCGTTTTCGGCGCGTTCTTCGAGGGGATCATCTTCGCTTCCCGGCGGACGGGGGTGGGTCCACTGATCTTCCCGGCGGCGCTCATCCTGCTCGGCCTCTATCTGGTGCTGATCCGCTCCCATTGGGGCAGGGGTTCCGTGCAGCCCGGCCCCGATTCGCAAGACAAGCCCTCGCAATAAAGAATAGGGAGGAGGATACCATGCGAACCCATTCGATCTTCTGGCCGCTGGTGTTGATTGCCGTCGGTGTTATTTGGATTCTGGCGCAAATTGGAATCGTGCCATCCGCCAATCTGTGGGCGCTGCTCTACGTCATCCCGTATGCGTTAATGGCGCTCGGCGTGGGATTGATTTTGGGCTCGCGCTGGATTTGGGCGCGGCAGATCGTCTCGGTCCTGGTCGTTGGCGGGGCGGTGCTCGCGGTCGTATTCGCCGCGCCGCTACGATGGACCACGCCCCCCAACTGGGGATGTGTGTGGACTGAATCCCCGTTTGTGAGTTGTACCGGCGTAGGCGGGTCGGTTCGCGGATCCGGCGTGATCGTCTCGGAAACACGGACCGTTCCGGTGTTTGACGGTGTATCGATCGATTATCCCGCCGTCGTCACGATCCGCCAAGGCGATGCTCCTTCCGTCACGGTGGAAGCAGACGACAATCTTCTGCCACAGCTGACGACACGCGTCGTCGATGGAACGCTTCAAATCGGGTCGACGGGAATCGATTGGAGCCGGCGCGTCACCCCCAGCCGGGAAGTGCGGATCAACCTGACGGTGAAAGATCTGGGCCAGATCGATCTCTCTTCAGCCGGGAGCGTGAAGGTCGAGGGTTTAAATACCGTCGCGCTAAAAATATCCGTCAGCGGCGCCGGAAGCATGGCCCTCTCGCATTTGACCGTTCAATCCATGACGCTCGATTTAAGCGGGGCGGGGTCAGTCACCGCCGACGGCACGGCGCAGACGATCGCACTGGACATCAGCGGACTTGGCAGTTTCGACGGCGGGGCGCTGGAAGCTCAAAACGCGACGGTGGATATCAGCGGCCTGGGCAGCGCCACCGTATGGGTCAAGATCCATCTGACGGCCAATATCAGCGGGACGGGTTCGGTGAGTTATTACGGCTCCCCGCAGGTGAACAAGGATGTCAGCGGACTGGGCAGCGTCCGCAAATTGGGAGACAAATGAGCGTTCCTGCTCCCAGCCGTAATTCTTCGGGGAAAAGTCGAAACCATGAGCGTGGGAATATTCCTCGATAAAGAACATCGTCCCACCGAAAAGGAAATCGAGCGCGCCCTGGGGAAGAGGTACGGCCTGTACCAGGCGCTGATCGATTTCATGAAGCGGAGTTACCAGCTGGATGGGGAACTATCGTACGGCGGGAAGAATTACGGATGGAATTTATGGTTTCGAAGGAGCGGGAAAACACTGCTTAATCTATTCACTAAGGATGGGTTTTGCATTGCCCAGGTTGTCCTTGGGAAGGAACAGATCGAAAAAGCCAAGGTATTGAAATTGGGGAAGCGTGTGGCGGAAGTGTTTTCGAAGGCGTCGCAATTCCACGACGGGCGCTGGTTGTACGCGCCCGTAAAAACCGCGAAGGACGCAAAGGATATTCAGAAACTGGTCGCGCTGAAGCGGAAACCCGCGCCGGGGAAGAAATAGCCCGTCAAAGTCTTGCCGCGTCCTCTTGAACCACGGCCCGCAAAACCTTGCCCCTCTCGCGAAGCGAGAGGGTTTACGATCTCCCGGTCTTTGGTGGGACAAAATCTCAAAGCCTTATTCCGTGAGATAATTTCTTGTCAACGGTGAAAGATGGATATCAAACGACTGCCGGATCTAAGGAAGACTGGGATCGTATCCAATGGAGCGGCAACTTCAATGCTCCGCCCTCCTGGATATTCTTTTCCATTCCTGGCATCTATCCAGTTCGTCCCGGCCGGCAAATAAACCCTTCTCTGGCGGACACCTTCATGGAGCACCGGCGCCACTAGCAATTCCGACCCAAGCATAAATTGATCCTCGATAGCCTCGCACGAGGGATCGTCCGGATATTCCAGGAAAAGAGGCCGCAAGAGTGGAAGGCCATGATCGCTGGCAATTTGCGTCAGTTCTTGGATATACGGTCGCAGCCGCTCGCGGAGAGCCAACAAGTTCCGCAAAATCTTATATACATCCTCTCCGAACGACCAGACTTCATTTTCGGCGCCACTCTTGGGCATTGGTCCACTAAAAGGTGAGCGATATCCATGAAGCCGGAGGATTGGGCAGAAGACGCCGTACTGGAACCAGCGAACGATCAATTCACGAAAATAATCTGTTGTAATATCGCCGCCGTAGAAACCGCCGATGTCGGTTGTCCACCAGGGAATACCGCTCATGCCCACATTCAGGCCAGCTCTTACCTGGGCTTGCAGACTTTCAAAGGTTGATTCGATGTCTCCAGACCATACTGCGCCATAGCGCTGACTGCCTGCCCAACCAGAGCGTGAGAGAGTCAATATCTCTGTTTCTCCCGAGTTCTTTAACCCCTCGTAAAATCCGCGCTGGTGAAGTAAAGGATAGATGTTCGCCACTTCTATCCCATTTCCCAGAAAGAAACGCAGGTTCTCCGGATGCCAGGGGTTGATATCGGGTTCATCATTATCCAGCCAGAAAAGCTTTACGCCGGCAGAGTAATAATTCCTCTTGATCGAATCCCAAATAAATTGGCGAGCCTTGGGATTGGTCGCATCATAGTAGGCAAAATACGCCGGGCCGATCAGACCGTTATCGATAAAAACATGTTGAGCATCGACGCCATATTCATTATTCACCAACAAACCTTGTTCGCTCATCGCCTTGTAGTTGTCGCTGATGGGACTGACGGTCGGCCAAACAGACACCATCAGCTTCACGCCCATTGCTTCCAGTTCACGCACCGCGGCAGCCGGGTCCGGCCAGCGCACAGGGTCGAACTTCCAGTCTCCCATGTGAGTCCAGTGGAAGAAATCGGCGACAATAACCGACAAAGGGAGACCGCGCTTTTTATATTCGCGCGCAACGCTCAACAATTCCTCCTGTGTTTCATACCGTAACCTGCTTTGCCAAAACCCTGATGCCCAGGCAGGAAAAGGCGGTGCCTTTCCCGTAACGCCTGCATAATGCTCGAGGATATCCGCGTATGATTCACCGCAATTGACATAGTAGTCCAATTGCTGGGATCCTTCAGCGACCCAGCGCGTTGCATTGCGTCCCAACTCCACCCGGCCGATCGCCGGGTTGTTCCATAAAAAGCCATATTTCCGGCTGGAAACCAGGAAGGGAATTGATACTTCTGTGTTCCGCTGATGAAGCTCGATGACACACCCTTTTTGATCCAATAGGCCATGTTGATGTTGACCAAGTCCGAAAAAGCGCTCCCCTTCTTGAGCTCTAAACCAGGCTTCTATTTTATGGAGGCCTCCATTCCTGTACTTGAAATGGCGATTGGGCGGAGGGGAGGCGAAAATTTTCCCTTTTGGCTCTTCCAGCAATATTTTTCCTGTGAAGGCATTCAGGAAAGACAACTCCCCGTTGCGGGAGACTGTCGCTTGGATCATGCCATTGCGGATGCTGGCTCTCTCGTTTTCAATCTCAATTAAAACTTCCGGAGAATAATCGCCCGGAAGCTCAAGGAGTGCCTGAGGCAAGTCGAGCAGTTTGCCGGCTAGATTGGCCCGAATCCGCAGGCCATTCTCTCCCCAGGGCTGTAGCCATACTTTTTCTTGATTCTCTTGATAAATGAGAGCATTCCCCTCACGTGAAAACAATCCCATGGGCCATCCTCCAAAAACATTTTAACACTTTCGACTAATCACCAGCGTTGTTGCGATGAAAGAGAAATCCGGATTTTTTATTTAATACTTCCTGCCGTAAGGCCCCTTGTCAGAGATCTCTGGAAGAGAAGGAAGAAAAGAATACAAGGAATAACGCCAAGCAGAGCTGCCGAGCTCTGGAGCGTGACAGTTACATTGTGCTCTCCCCGCGCCATGGCCATGGCAACCGGAACCGTATAATTCTTGCTGGAGATCAACATGATCAAGGGGATAAAGAAGTCATTCCACACGCCGACAAAGAAAAACACCAGGAGTACGGCAATGGAGGGAAGATTGAGCGGGATGAGGATTCGGATTAATATCTGCAATTTGCTGCACCCATCGATCATGGCGGATTCAATGATGCTTTTATCGAACGTCCGAAAGACCGAGTAGAGTAAATATGTGCCAAAGGATGCGGACAGCGCCGCTTCCAGTAGAATGACCGACAATAGATTATCGTATAATTTGATCGCTTTGAAGAAATAATAGGCGGGATAGATCAACGACTCAGCCGGTAATGTCATCGCCATCATGAAAAACAACAGGATGACCGCTCTTCCCTTGATCTTTCCAATGCCCAGTGCATACGCGGTGGAAATGGACAACCCTACAGCGATGACCGCCGAACAGATGCTAATGATCCCGCTATTCATCAGCAATCTGGGATAATCGGTGGCTTTCCAGGTATAGGAAAGCATCGTGAAATCGAGGCTTTTCGGAAGGGCCAGCGGACCGTTGGCGTAGTACTCGCTTTCCGTCTTGAAAGAAGTGAACAATATAATCAGCAACGGAAAAACCATTACCAAAAAAAGCGCACTTAAAAAGGTCAGGGAAAGATACTTGCCCACTCCACGGGTGAGTTGATATGAATTGATTTTCATCTTAACGCTCCTCCCGTTGTTCCTGTTGCGTTTGAACCCGGACCCAGAAAATGGTGAGCACGATAATAATAAAGGTCACGACGGTGGACATGGTCGCGCCGTAGCCGACGGCGGAATTTTGAAAGAAATTCTTATAGGAAAAATACGAGGCGACCATGGTCGCGTTCCCGGGTCCGCCCAAGGTCATCGCGAATATTTGGCCGAAGGTTTTCAAAGCGAAAATCGTGGTGGTCAGGATCACGACAAACATCTCGGGACGGATAAGGGGAATGGTTATCCAGAGAAATTTTTGGATCCAAGAAGCGCCATCAATGGACGCCGCCTCGTACAATTCCGGATCAATCCGTTGCAGGGCGGCCATGAAGATAACCATGGGATAGCCGATTTGGAACCAGATCATCGTTACGATGATTGCCGCAAGCGCGGTTTTAGGGTCGCCCAACCAGTTATGAGCCAGGGCATCCAGATGGATGGCTTTCAGGATGTAGTTAAACACCCCCCAATCCGGCTGGAGAATCCACCTCCAGACGAGGGCCGATACCACCGCAGGAATGACTTGGGGGACATAAAACCCGGCTCGGAAAAAGCTGGAAATCCTCGTCCCAAACTGTTTCGAAATATATTCGTAGAGAAAGGTTGCCAGCAACAGCCCGATGAACGTGGGGATGGTCGTCAGGGTAATGATTAAATACAGGTTGTTCTTGAATGAAGTCCAAAAAACTGTATCCGTCAGGGCTTTTTGGTAATTGGCCAAGCCGACCCACAGGGGTGTTCTCACCCCCGTCCATTTGGTAAAACTAAGCGCGAAGTTGGACAGAAAAGGGAATACAATCAGAACTAGGAAGACAATTAATCCCGGGAGGAGAAATACCTCAAGACCTTTATATGGGGAATAGCTCTTTTTTGCCATACGACTTTCTCCTCTCCTAGGGGCAATGCTCTGCGGATGTTTTCAAAGCATTGCCCCTAGGTTTTTTAGCATAACGCTAAGAGTTTAATCTGCCCCTACTTGAGGGTCGCTTTGAAATCGTTCCAGGGGCTGGCAATGGTGTCGAGGAATTGGGTCGGGGTCTTCGTGCCTCCGATCAATTCCTGCAAGGCGCCGCCCAGCGTATCCATGTACCCCACCACAGGCCAGTCGGGGTAGAACGCCAAGCCGTCATTTTTCACAATCGTACTGAAGGCTTCGTTGAGCGCCTTGACATGCGGGTCTGTGATTTGGGTTAGGTCGGCGCTTAGGGGGATGCCGCCTGCATTGGCCATGACCGTCTGGGCCTTGGCCTGAAGCGTTAGGTCAATGAAGTCGTATGCCAGGTCCTTATTCTTCGCACCCGCGGGGACGACCCACAGGTTACCGCCAGAACCGGTGTTCAGCGTCTTGCCCGGCATGACGAAGATCCCCCACTTGAAATCCTTGATGCTGGTCAAGAACGTTCCGAACATCCAGCTGCCCGTCAGGTCCATTGGGTAGGTGCCCTGAGTGAAGGCCGCATTGGCATCGTTGTAGCTCGTGCCGGTGGCGTTCTTTCCGTAATAGCCCTTCTTCACCTGGCTAAGAAGTTCCGTGGCCGCGTAGGTAAACACCGGCCCATGGAAGTCGAGAGTACCCTGAAACAGCTCATAGGTGTTTACGAAACTGCGGTCAGCCTTGTACAGTGCCAGTTCATAGAAGTTCTGAGTCACGGGCCACTTATCCAGACCACCCAAGGCAATGGGTGTAATACCCGCTTTTACGAACTTGTCGGCCGCTGCGGTAAATTCATCATAGTTGGTGGGCACCGCAATCCCCTGCTTGTCGAACATATCCTGGTTGTAGTAGACCATTACGAACTCGCCATAGGTTGTAACGCCCCACAAGGGACCTGAACCCATGATGCCGGTTGTAGCATCGTAGCGGCACGTAGTCTGGATGCTGGGTGGCAGGAGTTTATCCCAGCCCATCTTCGTCGCCTCAGCCGTCAGATCCGTTAGCAGTCCCTGGGTGGCATACAGGCCGGCAGTGGAATTGCCTTGGTTGATTTCCAAGACATCCGGTGCATCCGCCGAGTTCAAGACCATCGAAGCCGTCTGCTGGATCTGGTCGAAGGTCTTCAGTTCGAATTGAATCGTGACGTCCGGGTGCGCAGCCTGATAATCCGTCATGGCACCGTTCCAGGATTGCCCCATCGCACTATCCGCGCCTTCGTAGTGCCAAATCTTCAGAACGCGCTTGGCGGCCGGTTGCGGCGTATTTGTTGCAGGCGCCTGCGTTGCAGCAACTGCTTGCGTTGCAGCAGGCCCTTCCGTCGCCGGAACGGGGGTGGTTGCGGATTGGCAAGCTACCAACCCCATAATCATGCCGGCTGCCATTAACATGAACAACATCTTTGACTTTTTGGCGAACATCTTATCCTCCTTACAAAGGTGAGTAATGAGCCGAATGATCGACGGTCAATGAAAAGTTGATTTCCTTAATTTCACCTCCTTCTCTTATGGCCCTCTTTACAAAATTCTGGATGCTCCACTGGACAAAGTCTTTGCAGGAAAATCCGATCTGATCCCAGAAAAATGTATGCGCCTATGCAACTGCCATTGGAAAGTAGACGCACTCAGGGTATAATCTGTAAAGGCAGACGCGTAGCGACGGAATCCCTTCCGATTTCCTGCGTGCTTTGCCTGTTTCGGGAGATACCGTCTGCGGCCAAGCAATCCGGTATCTCCCATTCCTTTAATGTGCCTCAACCCGCTGATGAAGGGTGTCGATTAAAATCTTTCCCGAATAATTTCCTCCTTACTGACCTGATTACTGGAAAATCTACGGCAGGGACCAGAACTCTCTCCCACGACTAATCGACATGGGATCAGAATCCGTGGATTTTCATCACCGTTCCCTTCCAGGTGTTTAATCAAAAGCTCGGTTGCAAGCCGGCCCAATTCTGCGCTGGGTGGTTCCATGGTGGTTACTTTCGGTACCATCATCTCGGTCATTCGCACAGAGGAAACCAGCGCAACCAAAGAAAAATCATCCGGAATTTTCAAGCCGCGCTCAGTAATTGCGCGCATGATTCCCGGAATCGCACGTTCATTCATGGATACAACCGCAGTGAGGTCGGGATATTCCTGAAGAAAGGCGTTAAAGGCCTCATATCCGTCTCGAGGCGAGGGGCGACAAAAACGCATCACGCCTTTCAAGCCGGATAAACGGATGTATTCTTCGAATGCGGCTTTGGTTCGAACAACCGGTCCGTATCCCGATTCATAGGATGCCTGGGATTGATTGAGAAAAGCAATATTGGTATGACCCAATCGGGAGAGGTATTCCAGGGCTTCGCGAATAGTCTGGTTGAAATCTATGTCTACATATCCGTCGCGATCATCATCGCATCGTCCGATCATGCTGAACGGGAACCCAGACTCCCGCAGCAGGTTCACGCGCGTGTCGTTGATATGAACTTCCATCAGGATGACCCCGTCCACCAGCCCTTGCTTTGTTAATTGGCGAAGTTCATCGGGATCATTGGTCTCCGCCGACCACACGACCAGATGATATCCGTTCGTGCTGGCGGCATGCGCTGCGCCGGCGACAAATTCCAGTTCTGTAATTCCCAAGCCGCGTTCAATGGTGGGGAAAAGGATGGCTAGAATGCGGCTGCGCTTGCTGGCCAACCCCCTGGCGAGAGGGTGCGGACGATACCCCAGCTCTTTCATCGCTTTACTTATTCTCTGCCGCGTCTTTTCGGAGATCGGTCGAGTCCCGTTCAGCGCATAGGAGACTGTGCTGAGCGAAACTTTTGCCCGTTTGGCTACGTCCAGCATTGTGGTCAACGAATTACCTCAAAGGACCGATAATTGCTCAAGCGTCGAAGCGCTTCGACGAAGCGCTTCGACGAAGCGCTTAAATGATATACTGATTTTGAACTCTATGTCAATA
>JBEKDW010000002.1:0-26977 GCA_050014155.1 Anaerolineales bacterium | reverse complement strand
CTGTGCTGCTCCTGGGACAGGCGGTCGTGGCGTACGAAGTATTCACCGGCAGGATCCTCCCACGCCGCGGCTTGGCGCGCTATTGGCGGAACGCCGTCACCCTGGCCGGCGGTTACAGCCTGATCGTCGGCTGGAGTCTGTCGAGCCGCCTGATGCCGGTCTACATCCTGCTTCTGGCAACGGTTGTCATGACGGTTTTCTACGCGCTCATGGGCCGCCGTTCCTACACCGAGCGGGATTCCTTCCTCGAGACGCTGCGCCCATTCGTCTCCAGCCAGCAACTATACGAACGGCTGACGGCGGATTCTCCATCGCCGTGGGAAGCCGACGCCCTCGGCCCGTTCCGCACGCTGTGTTCCGACGTCCTGGGCTGCGAACGCGCGGCGCTGGCAGCCGTCGGTCCGATGGCTCCGCTGTGGGGCCCTCCATTCACCTATCCGGAGAATTTCCCCGTCAACGTTCCCGTCTCGGAAATCCCGTCTCCGCCGTCCCGCCAGGCGGTTGTCCCCCTGGCTGCGGACCGGTCCGACCGGCTGCGCTGGGCGGTTGGATTATGGAGCCGGCGCGGCCCGATCGGCGTGCTGCTCCTGGGCGATAAGCTCGACGGCAGCCTCTACACGCAGGAGGATTTCGAGATCGCCCAGGCGGCTTGCGAGCGGCTGATCGACGCGCAGACCGGCGCCGAACTGGCGCGCCGTCTGATCTCGATCCAGCGCGAGCGTCTGGTGGGCAGCCAGGTGCTCGACCGCAAGACGCGCCGCGTGCTGCACGACGAGATTCTGCCTACACTCCACGCCGACCTGTTGGCGTTATATGCCCGCAGCGCCGGTGATGCGGAAACCTCCAAAGCACTGGCGGACCTGGCGCAAATCCACCGGCGGATTTCCCAACTCCTGATCGATATGCCGCACACGTCTCCCTCCGAAGAGTCGATCCGCAATATTGCCGAGGCCCTGCGGCATTTGATGGCCGATGAATTGAAAGACTCCTTCGACGACGTTCAATGGGAGATCGATCCGCGGGCGGAACTGGTTTCGGAGAATTTGCCTCCGATGTTCATCGAAGTGTGGTTCTACGCGGCGCGCGAAGCGGTCCGGAACGCGGCCAAATACGGACGCGGGACGGACGCTTCCCGTCCATTGCATTTGAAGTTTTCCCTGCAGGCAACGGATTCTCTGGAACTCGCCATCGAAGACGACGGCGTCGGTATACCCTCCGGCGAGGGCTCGAAAAGCGGGACCGGGCAGGGATTGGCTCTGCACGGCACGATGATGGCGCTGATCGGCGGCCGGCTGATCGTTGAACGCGGCGCTGCGGGAGGGACGGCTGTGCGGCTGGTTCTACCGCAGACTGTCTCTTCCTTCGCCTATGGTGGATGAATTCGGAGAACGGAGTAGTGATTAATCTGTATACCATTCCCGAGCCGTGAATGATCCAACTGGGATTAAAAATTTAGAAACCGCCCTCCATCAGGCGGTTTCCCTTTTCCAATATTAAAGCGGATACCGATATTATTTAATGGGAAACCAAAAAACAATCCCCGATTCGATAAAGTAATCGATCTGCGGACGTGAGGATGATCCACATTCAAAATAATGGCGGATACACGGACGGTTTTTCGGAGAATGACTATAATAAGTTCGTCTGCCCAGCTCGAGGCCGTCTTTTCGACGGCTTCCGAACGAGGAGATTATCCATTGACCAACACCTGGAATACGTTCCTAACAAATTCAAGGCGGTTCATCACCGCTTTCATCGCGCGGTTGACACGGCTCACCCCCGTCGAAGACAAGAATACCTCCTGGGCTCAACCGATCAAATCCTATGCGGAAGTCCCGAATGCGTTCAAAGGGTTCTTTGAGCCCCTGCTTGCAGATGGGCGGGCCTTTCCCTATACGGTTCTCACACCTACGTTCGAGGGATACCTCCATCCAACCACGGAGAAACTCATCTGCAACCTGGAAGGTGAGGTCTGTGTTCTGGAAAGAACGGGAAACACTTATCTTTCGCAATGCTATCCCCTGGAAGGGATCAGTTACCTAGAAGTCCGAACCGTCCTGCTGGATTCCCGCATCAAAATCACCGGCGTGACGAAGAATGGTATTTCCGCCTCCTCCACTTTAAAGTTCAATACCGCAACCGACATTTTATTTACACCCATCCTGGAATACATCCGGCTTGCCGCGATCGGTTCGAGGGAAGGTCACTCGGTGTCGGAATCGGAAAAATTCGATCCCTGGATGAGCACGAGCTTTAAATTTATGAGTTATGCGAGACGCAGTTTATTGGCGGGAGAGAAGGTCATCCAGGCTATTTTGCAGCCTGAAATCCGGGCAGTTATGATGAGGTTCCTGGGAATGACGCTTTACCGGAGGATCTCCCCCACTATTGCCAGTATATTGACCGAACGGGAGCTCATCCTGATCCGGGAAGAGGAAAAACAATTCGCTTCCGAAAAATACGGCGGCATTTGGGACTACATTCCCTTGGACAAAATCGAAAAGATATCCCTCATTCCGAAAGATACTACTGTGCTGGTCTTCACCATCCAACTCCCCCACAACGATCGTCTGGAATGCCTTTTTCAATCTTCTGCAAAGGGGGAAGTCGATCAACTGATCGATCGGTTCACGGAATTGACTGCGGTGTAAGCGATGGACTTGGCAGGCTTTTGCCGAACAGAAAACCCCAACAGTTCTGAAAAGGTCCGTCAACAATTTCAAACGAGGCGCAGGGAAAACTGCGTCGTCCCATCCCGCTATCCGCAATGACTCCAATATTCGAGGCGTTTGATTTTTCACCGGGGACAATCAAGACGAAGAATACTCTTCAAGCAATCGCTTGTTAATATCCTCGAGCGTCCCCTGAAAGGGTCCGGACGTTTCCATCTTAATCGAAACCAGCGCGGCCGCGAACTTCAAGGATTCTTCCGCACCGTGGTCCAGTCTCCAGGAAAGATACGCCGCAAACGCCGTATCACCGCGGCCTGTCCTGCCGACGATGCTTTTATTTGAGAACTTCTCATAGAATGTTTTTCCTTTTACCCGCGCCAACACACCCTGGGAGTGCGTGATCACAATTTCCGGGCAGCCCCAGGTTTCCACAATTTGGGCGGCCTGCCCCAGATCATCCGTTCCGGTCAATATGCGAGCCTCTACGACATCCAACTTGACTTTGTCCATCATACCGGCGATCGCTTGTTTATTCTCCACATCGCCGAATTTTATTTCATGGGTCACCGGCATTATCTGCCGGACAAAACTTTGCATATCGACCGACAGGCTGTATCCTCTCGATTTCAGACCTTGCAGAAGCGCCATGTCGAATTCCGAATCGGAAATCCCGGCCAGATGAACGCATCGCGAGCTGAGCCGAGGAACGCCGGCGATGGATATCAGGCCGGCCGTCCGGACGATTATCAGTTTGCGCTCATCGACATTTTCGGTCTCGTGGAGTACCTTCGAATACGTTGTCACATCGGATGGAATGAGGTAGATATCCACACCCGCGTCTTTCAACGGCTGCAAAATGTTCTCATCCTGTTTCGACATCTTTACAACGGCGGCAACCTTTTTCCCAACCCTGGCGGCCACCATGGCGCCACACAATACGGCGCTCCCCGGGGCGACAACCGGTTTTCCTCCGAACGGAATGATCTCGTCGTAGCACATGTGGCCGACGAAGGTTATGTCGTAATCCATAGACAATCCAATCCTATCCGCGCAATCCGTTCTTTCTGCGCCCCGCCCCGGTATGCGCAGCACAACCGGGGAAATCCGCGTATATTAGCCCAGGCATAATAGATAGACGTATACACAATGGCCAATTATTCATTGGGTAACCAACGAACCCCCGATTGCGGTGCTGGGGCCCTGATCCCCATAACCTGCCGTTCACTCAACCGGAAAGTTTTCGCGGTTTATTTTCCGTTTCCCGTGTCTTCTTTCAACAAATCGGAAACGAAAGAAATCAACGATTGCGAATCGATCGTCTTGGTTTTTTTCCGCGTTTGCAGGTCCTTGATATATTGCAGGACCAGATGCGTCCAGATCGCGCCGGGTCGTGGATAGGCGGCGACGATATAGTGAGGTTCTGGAGCCGACTCTCCCGCTTCTTTTTCCATTTCAGCCCGGAGGTTGTCCGGGGTAATCAGAGAATTTCCATAAGCAAAAACCACTTTATCCATATGTTTGTAAACATCTTTGCTTTCTTTGACCATGCCGTAATATTCCAGCAACTGGGCCAAGACGTAATTGGAGGTCGTGTAAACGTCTTTTCCCTGGTCCGATTCCACCGGTTTGCCGTTCTCCGTCCGGGTCATGGCCCAACCCATGGTTGTGCGGTTGTTCCTATAAATTGTCTTCAAGATCTTTTTTGCCCGGTCGTCGGAGATAAATGGTTCTTCGCCGATGGCGAGCAAATACCAGAGGGCGTCCAGCTGGTTGGTCCAGACATCCAAATTGGATTTTCCAGTCGCCGGATCGTAACAGGTGATGTAATACTGGAGTTTTTCCCCCTTTTTATTTTTTCCGTCCCGCCATAATTTTTCGAAACTTGCCCGGGCTTTGTCGAACGCTTTCTGGATTTGCGCTTTAGCGGGTTGGTCGTTCATCATCTCCGCCATTTTAATCATGGCTTGGCACCCGGCCAGGAACATCGCGGAGTCGTAAGCGTCGGCGCCGAAGAGGGTCAGGTTGTCGAAGGTGTTTTTCACCTCGTCGAGATAACCTTCGGGCACACCGTCGTCGTCGAAATCAAGTTTTTGCAGCGATTCCAGCCCGAATTTAAGCGTCTCCCAATTCTTCTTCAGAAAATCCACATCGCCGGTGAATTTCACATTGCGCAACACCCGTAACGCCAGCTTGGGGAACAGATCCACCCAATAATTGTTGTTGTACCAGGCGTAATCGCTCACGTTTCGCAGTGCATGGCCTTTGGGCATGGCGCCCAAATCGTGCGCGACGCTGCCCTTCACCTTGAACGCATCCCGGATCTGGGTCATCGACAAGCCTTCGTATTCTTCCGGATGCTCCTGGAAATGCTTTCTCGCTTCGACGAAAGAAGAATGATAGTGGTAAAAACGCGGGGTAGGATCCTCGGCCCGAATCGAATCGATGAAACTCTGACAGAGCTCTTTTTCCACGCGCGGGAAGAAGATCAGGAGCACCATGGAATACCAATCGACATCCGAGGGATTGATATACGCATAGTCGAAACATTCCAGAAACCGGGCGCGCTCAAGTCCTTTCTCGTCCTCGATCCAGACCGCGGCGTTTGAGAGCGGGAAATGAAATTCGTTCAGCAGCAGCCTTGTCAGCCGTAGGGCACCTGTCCTATCCGCCGAATACGAAGAGCTGGTTTGGAGATAATCTAAAATCCGTTTCTGAATTGTTACGGTCCGGTTCCACCAGCGCGGATAATTATCCAGGGCGAGTTTTGCCATGGACACCGCCCGCGCCTCTTTCTCCGGGAAGTTTTTAACGTATTTGCGTTCGAATTCCATCCTGTCACTGAAGACCTGATACGGAAAGTCCAGAACCACGGCTACCGGAATTTTTACCGACGCTTTCGGCTCCAAGGTAAAGGTCAAGCTAATGGCTGTACCGTAATCGCTCCGGAGCACCGGTTCCCGTTTTTCATAGAAGCGACCGTCTTCGTTAAGCAGCAAATCCTGCATGAGCCGGTTCAAGCAAAAATATGGCTGGGTATCAATCGAAACTCCCGGCAGCTCCGGAACGGCCAGCACCATCCGGTTCGGACTTTCCGTGCTTCCCATGACCACGCCCCGGAGGTTTCCGGATCGGAACTCTTTATGTACGTGGCCGTGGACCGGCGCCGAACAGATATAGATGCTGTCCTGGTCGGTCGGTTTGAGCTCCTTCTCCTGGAGATTGACCAGGGACGGCTTGGGTACAATGAGCGTGATCGCCTGAGCTTTATCCGCAGTGTTCTCCACCTCGTACTCTTCCACACCGACGGGCATCAACGTCTGATCGTTTCCGGACAAGAACGGCGAAACCAGCCTCCGGATTACTTTCACCTTCCCCAGCTTGAACGCCATCTCCAGCGAAGGTGTGGCGATAGTGATGGTAACGTTTTTTTCCGAAATCGCCGGATGATAGTAGTTGTCGATAGCCGGGATATCATCGGGTGTTTCTGCGACCTGAGGTTTCTGTTGGGTAAGCATGATGCATTTGTCGCCGATGCGGATGAAGGGCGCGGAGGCGAATTGAACCGCCTTCTGGTTCAACAGGATGAGCCGGCCCGCGTCGTTCAGGCGGTTGTAGAGTCCATAAGGGGAAATGCCAACGGAACAGGTGGGGGCGCCTTGCAGGGCGACGGTCTGCGGGAATTGCAAGGTCTTGGACATCCCCTGGAAATGCACCGTCATTTTATTTTTTCCGTAAATGGCGGCTGTTTTTGCGCCGGTGATGGTGTAAATCTCGCGGACCTTGAAATCAGCGGATCGTGGCATTTTATTTTCCCTTATCGGTCATTTCGGGTTTCGCCCTAACACTTTCCTCCGAATGCGAAACCCTTCTTCGCCGCCGGCTTTTTCGCGGCCGGTTTTTTCCCCGTGGCCTTCTTCGGGGCCGAATTTTTTTGGGGAGGGAGCTCGGTTTCTTTGGGGAGGGTAACCGGCATTTTCGTCGACGGATATGGCTTAATGGTCCCGAACAGAAGATCGGCGGCGATCCTGATCGAATCCGGAGATCCCGAGAAATTACAGACGACCGCGTCGGCTTCTCTGGTCGTGCCTTGAATGTAGGGATAGTTGGTCACGACGATCACCGTGCGTCCTGCTGCTTTCAATGCCTTTACCAGGTGCTGGTTGTTGCCCCGCTTTTCAATCCGCGCGTAATAGTTGGTCATGACTACCAGGTCCGCCTGTTTGGCCAACGTCAAGGCTTCCTGAACGTCCTCCTCTTCCGCATGGAAAGCCGTGTCATCCAAAATAAGGTTGGTGGAATGCTTGGTCATGGCTTCACAAAACATGTGGGGATGGCTATAGAGGTCTTTTCCCAGGAAGGGATATGGAATGAGTTGTTCGATGACCAGGATTTTCTTGTCCTGGGTCAAGGGCAACAGTTTCTTGTCATCGCGTACGACCAGCAAGGCTTTATGCGCCACTTCCCAGGAGAAATCGATCACTTCCTTGCTTCGGACGATGGCCTTGGTTTTTTCCGGATCCAATTTCCCGGCTTTCTCGAACAAGCCCTGATCATATTTCATGCCGAGGAGCCGGCGGACGGCATCGTCGATTCTTTCTTCGGACAACTCGCCGTTTTCCACCGCGCTTTTTATCCCGAAGAAGCATTGCGACCGGGATTCATCGTCGGCTTTCAGGAGGATGGTATCCACGCCCGCTTTCATGGCCATGACGCAGGCTTTGGGAAGCGGCCATTTCTTGAGGATGGCGGCCATGCCGATGGCGTCGGAAACGATGACGCCGTTGAATCCCAATTCCTCCCGCAAGAGTTTGGTGAGAATATTGGGCGAAAGAGTGGAAGGGAATTCTTTGTCATACGGCGGATAAATGGTATGCGCCGTCATAACGGCTTTCGCGCCCGCCTTAATCGCGGCTTGGAAGGTAACGAGCTCGACCTCGTGCATGCGCTTGAGATCCGCCCGGCACACGTCGAGCACGTCGTGCGCGTCGGTGGCTGAATCGCCGCGGCCGGGGAAGTGTTTGGCGGTGGCGACGATGCCCGCGTCCTGGTACCCGCGGACGGTGGCCTCGACCTGCGCCGCGCAGACTTTCGGGTCGTCGCCGAAGGAACGGACGCCGATTTCAGGATTCAGAGGATTGATGTTCACATCGCATACCGGATGATAAAACTGCGTCACGCCGATTGCGGCCATTTGTTTTGCCAGGGTATTCGCCAACTGATACGTAACCTCTAGATCGCCGATGGCGGTCAATCCCATGGGCGGGATGAATTGGCGAATGCCGCCCGAGGTGTAATCGTTTTTAAAATCGCCTTCCATGTCAATGGTAATGTGCAGAGGGATACCGGAGGGCCGCGCCATGGCGATTTTCTGAAGTTTGTTCAGCGCGTCCGTCAGTTCTTCCGGTGTGACACTCACACCGTAGTTATGGTCGTCAAAGTATGTATGCGCTATGTCGAAATAGTCCTTCGGTTTTTTATAGGTGCTATCCACCTGCGAATGTCCCCAATACAGGTTTTTGCATGTTTCCAACGCGTAGGGTTCCAGACAAAGGCCGCCGGCATGCAGTTTCGTGACCTGTTCGATCCCCGATGGCGTCAGGTAGGCACCTCGCCAAGTAAAGGTGAGGCACTGGCCGACTTTTTCCTCCAGCGTCATTTTCGCCAACTTGTTTGAAATGAACTCGTCTCTTTCTTTCGGCATCATATGCCTCCCGGATGATTTTTCGCTGCTTTTGGCCTTCTTCTCATCGACCGCGGTTACCGGGTTAGATCCGGAACCTGCGTGTCGATAGGGGTGTATAAATAGTCCCTGCGCTTCGGGAGTCTCCGATCTGGCTCCTATTCCCCTGCCTCTGGGTTTAGATTCCCAGACCATTATCGGCAAACTGATCAATAGTATAAATAACTCGAATGCCAGCGTCAATGTGGAATGTAACGGCGATCGTTGCGGTCTCTGATCTCATCCATGTAAATTCATGATTCATTTACATGACTGCAGCGGACATTTGCATCTCTCCGATAAGCACAGCTTCGCGCATCGCTGCGAGGTCAAGGATTCCGTTGACCGCCTCGCTTCGGGTCTCACGTTGCTCCGGGTCGGATGGTTGGCTTGGCTGGCTTCGGTGTACGCTGTCTATGCGTCGCCCTTGCCCCAACTTTATGGCGAACACGTTGCTGGCGCCGATCGCGAAGTGGAAGGGAGAATTAGGGATCCAAACGATGTGCGGAGCGGCAGCGGAGGATGGCAGTCGGATAGGAAGTTGCCGGTGACGGGGGGACGGACAATCTGGCCGTTTCGAGGATTATGACACGTAAACCGCGGTTTAAATAATCGAGCGCCTCGTCCCGATAACGGATCAGGCGCTCGTTTTAAATGGATAGTGGTTGCGTGCCGGCAGCCCGGATTATGTGATCATCCAAGCACAAAGGAAGAGCACAGCGACACTGGCCGCCAATTGGAGCCACGAGAAGATCATCATCTGGTTCCACAACCCGGCGGAATTGGATTGGGGTTTGGAAAACCTGGGCGCCAGGTAAAACCAAATGTAGGCGCTGATCGCAATCAACACGAGCACGGCGACGTGTTTATAGTATATGACATAGGTTCCCGCGAACAGCTTGGTCAACCAAATCGTTTGCGCCCATCCCGTCGCCCCAACCGTCAGGCCTCCAACAATGAACCACGGCAGATACCGGCGTGTAATATTGGCCATATTTTTTATCCGCTCGGATTCCTCCATGGATTGTAAATAAGGAAAGATGACCAAAGGCAGCAAGAGCGCCATCCCGGTCCAGAGAACGAGGCCGATCGTATGGAACGTAACGTAAATCGTTAGCAAACTCATGGGGTTCCTCCTTTTTGGTGGGTGCAGAATAGAATTGAGCGGATGAAAGGGTTTAGTAAACCCCGTGAAACGATCTTATATAAATGCCTTTTCAAGCGTACTTCAATCCTAAAATTCCTTTTGTATCGATAGGAATCTTTTTTCGGTTGAAAAATGATTCAAAGATTATTATATTCCTGTTGGGTACTTTGGAATACGGCCGCCGGCCGGATGGACATGATGAATTATCGCCCGTTCGGAAAATCCTGCGGGATCGCCAGGCTGCGAATGCGATAATCCGTATCATATTGGCGATCGGTTCGGCATGGATCCACGACCAGCCGACGCGATCACATGCGCTTTTTTATGTGATTGAGCGTATATATAATAGAAGACGCCGTCATAATTGATGCACGGCGGTTCCCATCTGCGGGTACAACAGGAGAGAAAAATGACATCGGAAAACAAACCCATCATCAACCAGGTGCAAGTTGGCAGCATTCTTGGGCCGATCTGGTTCATAGGCTGGTTGTTTACCCTGGCTTTTGCCAATCTTACCGGGTGGCCGATCCTTATTTCGCTAATCATCTGGCCGTATTACCTGGGCCTGGCGGTCCGGTAGGTCACAGACAAAAAAACATCCTCGAAAAGCGTCACGCACCCGGAACGCAGAGGAACCAGCCGCGTTCCGGGTGTCTTTCTTTAATACCACCCGTTGCTAATGCTTTTTGGTGCGGTTTTCCTTCAGTTTGTACGGCCGTAGAGTAAAAAAGACCCGGCGGGTGGCGGGCTCCGAAAAAATGCCCTCGATCAATTCCACCGGGAATTCCAGCGCCATGCTATTCAAGGACACCTGCAACCATCGGCTCTGACGAAATATTTATCTAAAAGTGGCATAGTGTATGGAGAGCCGGAAACGCGCCGGCTCGAAGAGTTCAACAATAACCTGGAAAGGATGGGGAACCATGGATGAGCTCGCCAAGTTCCGGAAAGCCAAGGATGAATTATTTTCAAGCGATCCAGACAGCCCGCTGACCTACGAACAAAAACGCGAGTTCAAGGGGTTAAAATATTTTCCCCCGAACCCGAAGCTCCGCCTGGAGGTGTCTCTGCAGGAATTTCCCTCCAAAGATCCGATCGCCATTCAAACCACTACGGGGAGCGTTCAACATTATCGGCGCTTCGGCAAGATCATCGTTGAGGCAGAGGGCCTGAATGCCGAATTGACGGTCTATAAGGACGAGCGGAGCTATTTCCTTCCGTTCGTGGATTTGCTCTCCGGAAAGGAAACCTACCCCGCGGGGCGATATCTCGAACCAAAAGCGATCGATGGCGGCCGATTTATCGTCGATTTCAACTATGCCTATAACCCATACTGCGCCTACAACGAGAGCTGGTCCTGTCCGATTACGCCGTTTGAAAACCATATTAAAATCCCCATCCGGGCGGGCGAGAAAATATTCCACGAATAGCTGGATATCGTTCCCACATCGAATTCGGACGGGCTCAGCCATTCGGGATTTATTAATTGCGCGGCAGTTTCTTCACCCATCCCGCCGATAGGCGTTCACTGTATAATGCACCGAATGCAGCGGGAATATTCCTTCCCGCGGGGATGTCCATGACCCATCAGATTATCCTGATCGAGTGCAGCGACCAACCCGGGCTGATTCACACCATTACGGGAGCGCTCTTCCGGCGTGACTTGAACATCATCCGCAACGACGAGTTCGTGGATCGCGAGAGCGGCCGTTTCTATATGCGCACGGCGGTCGAGGGCGAGGTGGATCAGAAATTACTTTCCGGCGAACTCACCGCTGGCCTTCCTCCCGGAGCGCTCGTCCGTTTTCCCAGCAGAGAAAAACGGCGGGTGGTGATCCTGGCGACAAAGGAATACCACTGCCTGGGCGATTTGCTGCTGCGAAACGCCTTCGGCGACCTGAACGCGACGATCCTGGCCGTGATCTCCAATCATGAAGAGTTGGAGGAACTTGTCCGCCGCTTCGACGTCCCATTTCATTCCATCCGTCACGAGAATAAAACCCGGACCGAACACGAAGAGGAAATCCTCGCCGCGCTCGACCGGTACGATCCGGAATATGTCATCCTCGCCAAATATATGCGCGTGCTTTCCTCTCAATTCATCGACCGGTACCGGAATAGAATCATCAACATCCATCATTCGTTCCTCCCGGCTTTTGCGGGGGCCAGCCCCTATCATCAGGCGTATGCGCGCGGGGTGAAAATCATCGGCGCCACGGCGCACTTCGTCACCGAAAACCTGGACGAAGGGCCGATCCTCGCCCAAGGGGTCATTCCCGTGGATCACAACCACACCGTCGAGGATATGATCCAGGCCGGGCGCGACGTCGAAAAGGCCGTTCTGGCCCGGGCCGTGAAACTGGTGTTCGACGAGCGCGTATTCCTCTGCGGGCAACGCACGATAATCTTCGAATAGCCTGCGATCATTCGATCCGGGACATACCCCGATTTTTCATGTTTCGGACAATGGAATACCTATCGGTCAGACATCAGCGGAGGAGAGAGATTTAATCCACGCAATGGAAAACCGCGATTTCATCCCTCCGGTAACGCCGAATGCATCGCCCGAGGCGGTGCAATTGCTTCGTTTCCTCCGGGATATTTCCGGCAAGCGCACGCTCGCCGGCCAGCACTGCGCCCCTCTGGTCGGATCGACCCACCTGGGCGGGATGTATAAGCTGACCGGCCGTTATCCCGCGGTCTTCGGACAGGATTTCGGTTTCAGCGCTGCGGGCACGTGGGACGGAATCAATTTCCGCCAGCGGATTGTGGATGAAGCCATCCGGCGGCAATCCGAAGGATTCATCATCACCCTGATGTGGCATGCAGTCCGTCCGATGGATCAAGAGCCGGTTGTGTTCGAAGAATCCGTCAAAGGGAAGATGACGGACGCAGAATGGCGGGATCTGCTGACACCGGGAACATCGATCCACGAACGATGGAAATCCCAGGTGGATGTGATCGCCTGGTTTCTCAGCCAATTGCGCGAGGCCGCCGTTCCGGTCCTGTGGCGCCCGTATCACGAGATGAACGGCGACTGGTTCTGGTGGTGTGGAAGAAAAGGCAATGAAGGATACCGGGGACTTTACCGGATGCTCTTTGAGCGGCTGGTTCACTTTCACGAGCTGAACAATCTTCTATGGGTGTTCAACGCCAATGAAGTGCGGGAGCAGGTGCATCCCTACGCGGATTTTTTTCCCGGAAGCGACGTGGTCGACATCCTCGCCACGGACGTTTACCGGGGCGGGTTCGCTCAGGATGACTACGACCGACTCTTCGAACTCTCCCGCGGGAAACCAGTGAGCTTGGGCGAAGTGGGAGGATTGCCGACATCGGAAATTCTCCACCGCCAGCCGCGCTGGTCTTGGTTCATGCATTGGGGCGACCCTTCGGCGCTGTGGGGTGAACGCCAGACGCTCCGGGAATTATTTGAAAGCGAACAGATTCTGACCTGGGAGGATTTGCCCTGGGCTAAAGCGGCGAAGCCAAGGATTCATTATCCAATAATAAAATAGAAGCACTCCGGTGTGGAAACGGCCGGTGGTTGAACTGTTCGCGTGCAAGAAAGTGGGGATAGCCGGACCCGCCGCTTACGATACCTTGAAAACCTCGGCCCCCTTGTGGACAGGCTGGGTCACTTTGAGCGCCACCTCTTTTTTGGGGCCAGCCGATTGCACTTTTTGGTGTTCGATTTCCAGGGAATCGACCGGTTGGGTAAAGTCGACGGCGTGCCCATGAAAATGAATCGTATCGCCCACTTTCAGTTCCCCGCTGAGATCGAGCACCGCCACACTCAGGTGGTTGAAATAGTGGGTTACCTCACCGATGCGAGTCTCCATGCCTCACCTCCTCCTGAAAAGATCCTTCAACCTCTCCGTCGAGCATCCTGCCGCCCGGCTGTAATCCGATTTTCCACGCTCCGGAAGATCCATTGGTCTCCCTGGAGGATACACCAAACAGGCCAAACCGCAAGTCGCGCAGTCCACAACGCTTCCTGATAATCATAGAATGCCTGCAGGCCAGGCACTTGTTTTGCACCGTAAACCATCGTATCATTCAAGCGGCGAATCCGAATGCAGCCTCCCACCCCTCCTTCCCCCGTCCCTCCCCATTCCTCCTCGCGGCAGAACCGAATCCTCATCGCCGCCGGGATCATCGTATTCCTGCTGGTGTTTGGCGAGTTATGGCGGCGGATCAGCCAAGCTGCGGATTTACGAAACCTCGAACATAAAATTGGCGCCCAGGTGACCGAACTAGTGGGAGAATCCAGTCGAATGGGAACATTGATCGCAGGCGCTCAGAGCGACCAGGCGGTGGCGGACTGGGCGCGCAGCCACGGCAAGCTGGTGCTGCCCGGCGAGGTGCTCATCCAACCCATCGCGCCCACTTCTTCTACGCCCGCGCCGGCAGTCGCCGGACCGATGGAGAACTCCCCTCCCAATTGGATGGTGTGGTGGGAATGGCTGTGGGGGGCAGAATAATTTCCTTCCCAGCGCTATTCAGCGCTCCGTATAATGCCCGCGTTCGGTATCGTCCCGCTGATCTGCTTCCTCCTGTATCTCCTGCGCAATTAGTTTTCTCCCCGGCAACCCAAGAAAGCAATCGATTGAAATTGCCAAATCTACAATGGATAAACCCGTAAACAAACCGATCGCAATCATCCATCCGAATGACCTGGAACGGTTTGATACGGCAATCGTCATCCTTGCACTCATCCTTTATATAGCTGAGCGGTACGCAATCTTTGCGTACCTTCTTAACCATTCCAATCCTGTCGGTGGATTTGAATCACAAATTCTGGGATTTCTATTCGGACGACCGCCGTATTCTATTCTCAATATTTTGCTGGGTTTTGATTCGAGCCAGGGTCTATTCGGGATCATCCTGCCGATTAATTTCTTGGCGGTTGTGCTCCAATTCGGGCATTTCCTGCTGAATTACTTGATGGTAAGATTTCTGTTCCTGCTCATCATAGGTTTAATACAGAGAAAACCGATCAATAAAACAATCGATTGGCAATAACTCAATTACCGCCTGATCGTCCGATAAAACAACGGCAACGGTTTTACTTTTTCCCGCACGATGCGGAACGCATCCTTCAACTCGTCCTGCGCTTGCGATAGTCCTTCGGGCGTTGCGGCGTGAACCTCGCAAAGCGAATCGCCTCTCTTCACCCGGTCGCCGACCTTCACGCTGAGCACGATCCCCACGGCCGGATCGATCGTATCCCCTTTCTTCGCGCGTCCCGCGCCGAGCCGCACACTGGTCAGGCCGATCCTTCCGGCGTTGGCCTCCGCCACGAAGCCCGCTTTCTCCGCTGCGAGAATCCCGCGGCAGGGCGCCGCCGGCAGAAGCGAGAGGTCGTCGCATACGCGCTCATCGCCGCCCTGGGCCTGCACGAGCGCGCGGAATTTTGCAAGCGCACCGCCGCTATTTAGTTTTTCCTCGGCCAGCGCCCGGCCCAAGCGCACGTCTCGAACACGCCCCCCGGTTTGCAGCATGACGGCCGCGATCGTCAGGCAGTGCTCGCGGAAATCTTTCGGCCCCGCCCAGCGCAGCGTTTCGATCGCCTCGCGTACTTCGAGCGCGTTGCCCACCGCCAACCCCAGCGGCTGAAACATCCCCGACACCAACGCGACCGTCCGCCGACCGGCCCCGCATCCAATGCGCACCATCCAGCGCGCAAGCGTGGACGCTTCGGTAACGGTTTCCATGAATGCGCCCGACCCCGCTTTCACGTCCAGTACGATCGCCCGTGCTCCGGAGGCGATCTTCTTGCTCATCACGCTGGATGCTATCAGCGGCAGAGAAGGCACGGTGCCGGTCACATCGCGGAGCGCATACAACCGGCCGTCGGCGGGCGCGAGTTCCGCCGTCTGTGTGCAGGCGACCAGCCCGATCTCCTTTACCTGCCGCAGGATCTCCTCGCGCGTAAGATTGGTGCGGAAACCGGGGATGGATTCCCACTTGTCGATCGTCCCGCCGGAAATGCCCAAGCCCCGGCCCGACATCTTCACCACTGGAACGCCGCAGGCGGCGACGATTGGACCCACTACCAGCGTGGTCTTATCGCCCACGCCGCCGGTCGAGTGTTTGTCGACCGCACCCGGCGCCCACTTTTCCAGATCGAGCTGTTCGCCCGAGCCGGCCATCGCCAGCGTGAGATCGACCGTCTCGCGGATCGTCATCCCGCGCCATAGAACCGCCATCGCCCAGGCGGCAATCTGATAATCGGGACTATCGCCGCTCGCGATTCCCTTAACCAGGAACCCGATCTCCTCGGCGGTCAGTTCCCCTCCGTCCCTCTTGCGAATGATGATATCGACGGTGCGCATGGGCCTCCTGCGGCCATCCTTTTCTACCTCCCCTCGCCCCTCCTTCCTTCCCGTAAAACGGGAAGGAAGGAGGGGCGAGGGGAGGAAGGATGGGGTGGTACGTGAGTACAAAAGAACTCGCCGCAAGTATAATCGAGGTATCTTTTTCCGATTTATCGGGAGACGCTCCAATGGACAACGCCGATCTGCTGCTGGTCAACGCCCACGTGCTCACGATGGACGAGGATTTCCGCGCCTTCCCCGACGGCGCTGTGGCGATCCGTGGCGACAGTATCCTCGCAGTCGGATCGCAGACCGATTTGCGCAAGATGATCCAGCCGCATGAGACGATCGACTGCGGCGGAGCAATCGTTATGCCCGCGCTGGTCAACGCCCATACCCACGCGCCGATGGCGCTCCTGCGCGGGCTCGCCGACGACCTGCGGCTGGACGTCTGGCTGCTCGGATATATGATGCCGGTCGAGCGCCGCTTCGTCGTACCGGACTTCGTCCGCCTCGGGACAAACCTGGCATGCGCGGAGATGATCCGCGGCGGGGTGGGAACGCTGGCCGACATGTACTACTTCGAAGACGACGTCGCTTCGGCCGTCGCGGAAGCCGGCTTGCGCGCGGTGTGTTCGCAGACGGTGATGAAATATCCCACGCCCGATTCGGATTCCTTCGAGGATGCCCTCGCGCGCGCGCGGGCTTTCCTCGCGCGCTGGAAGGATCATCCGCTGATCGTGCCGGCCGTGGCGGCGCACGCCCCTTACACCTGCACCGAGGAAATTCTGCGCGCCTGCGCTGCGCTGGCACTGGAGTTCGACGTTCCGCTGCACATCCACCTGGCGGAAACCGCGCAGGAGGCAGAGAACGCCCGCCGGGAATACGGTATGCCGGAGGTGCCGTATCTGCGCAACCTGGGAGTGCTCGCAGCCAAGGTGATCGCCGCGCATTGCGTCTACCTCGACGAGGGGGAGATGCGGACTTTAATGAAGGCCGGAGCCGGTGTGGCGCACTCTCCCACGAGCAATCTCAAGCTCGCCTCGGGAATTGCGCCGGTAACCAAGATGCTGGAAACGGGATTGAATGTCGGGATCGGCACCGACGGCGCTGCCTCCAATAACGACCTCGACATGTTCGAGGAGATGCGGCTGGCGGCGTTGCTGGCCAAGGGAATCAGCGGCAATCCTGTCGTCGTGCCGGCCCGCACCGCCCTGACCATGGCCACCCGGATGGGCGCAAACGCGATTCACATCGGCAACCGCACCGGCTCGCTGGAGCCCGGCAAGCGCGCGGATCTTCTGCTCCTGGATCTGGCCGAGGTCCATTCCAGCCCGAAGTTCGAGCGCAACCCGGAAATGGTGTACTCGCGGATCGTCTATTCCGCCAAATCCTGCGACGTGACCGATCTAATGGTCAATGGAAAATGGCTGATGCGGAACCGGGCACTGCAGACGCTCCCGGAAACCGAGCTATTGGCCCGCGCGTCCGAAATGGCGCTGCGGCTGGACGCGTTCCTCACCGAACGGGAATCATCGGTGCTCTCGAAACTCATAGCCATCGAAACCGCCGCCGAGGAGGAATCCTTCGAGATGCAGGTGAAGGTTAAGCTGGCGGAGGATTTTCCGTTGCCCGAGCGGTTAAACCGGCCGGAGCTGGAAATATTATCCAACCGTCATTACCGGGAATACGATACCTACTTCGAGTTTTCGGCGACGGATCAGGGCCGGCTGCGCTACCGCGAAGATCAATACGTCGGGGAGAACGGCGAGGCGGTGAACGCGCGGTATCGCCTGACGCTCACCGGGCCGACGCGGGAGCGCGAATTCACCGGCGCGGTGCTGCTCTCGCGCTCGCGGTTCCTGGCGCCCGCCACGCACGGTTTGCGCTTCTATAGGGAATATTTCCAACCGGCGCGGGAAATCGAAGTTGCCAAGGAGCGGCTGCGCTGGAAGATCCGCTACCGCAATACGGAATTCTTCGTCAACTTCGACAGTGTTTCCAAACCCGCGTTGCCCGGACGTTTTCTGGAGGTCAAAGCCCGGACTTGGTCGCGCAAGGATGCCGAAGACAAAGCCGGGATGATTGTCGAGATTGTGCGTCTGCTTGGCGCGGAAAAAGCCGCGGCCTTCCGCGAGGATTATGTGGAAATGGCGGGGAAGAATAGACAGGATTGACAGGATTGACAGGATTTTTATTTTATAATCCTCTAAATACTATCCAAAAAAACAAGGGGGATGTATGGATATTCATTCGATTACAGAAAAAATCATTGGATGCGCTTATAGAGTGTATAATTCCCTCGGGTCCGGATTCCTGGAGAAAGTTTACGAAAACGCATTGGCGATGGAATTGAGAGAAGGGGAAACCCTAACCGTTAAAGCGCAACACCCCATCTCTGTATTCTAACGCGGCCAACCGGTGGGGGAATACTTCGCCGATCTTCTTGTGGAAGATTCTGTTCTGGTGGAAATTCAAGCCGTTATCCAAATTCATAAAGAGCACGAAGCTCAACTCGTCCACTACCTCACCGCAACGAAACTAGATCATGGATTATTAAGCAATTTCGGGTCATCGGTCGAGGTCAGGCATAAATATCGAACTTACTCGAAGAAGGAATGAAACGAACAGGCTTTAAATGATTTTCAGGATTTGTGGTTTTATAATCCTGTTTATCCTGTAAATCCTGTCTATTAATTTATTCTTCCAGCCGCGCCAGCATTTCGTAACATGCCCGGCTGGCATGATAGGGGCAATCCCACGGGCCCACTTTGTAGTGGCTCAAATCCGGCGTGCCGTCGCGGGAGAGCTGTTTGTACCACTCGCCGTGGATGCGATCCACAATATGGTTTTGAATGTATTCCCACAGGCGGTATGCGGCGCGGGAAAATTCCTCCCGGCTGGAAAGCTGGTAGGCATTATAAAAACCGACCATCGCCTCGGCCTGCGGCCACCAGGCCTTATTGGCATTGACCAACCCGTGCGAGTCGGCCTCGTAGAGAATACTACCGTCTTCCTCCAGCCCCTCGCGGTACACCGTCTCGGCCATGGCCAGTACCGGTCCGAGGATACGTTGTTTTAATTCTGTATCCTCCTGAACCTCGGCCGCTTCCCATAGAAGCCAACTGCCTTCGATATCGTGGCCGAAGGATCGGATGTCGGACAGCGAAGTCCACTCATCGTCGAAGAAAAGCTTGAAGTGGTTTGTTACCGGGTCGATGATATGTGTTACGGTTGTTTCCACCAGCGCTTTATGTTGGGTCTTCAGCAGCGGGTCGTCCCAAACCCGCAGTAGATTGGTATACGCTTCCAGAATGTGTAGATTGGTGTTCATGGATTTTCGGCATGCGAGGTCGATAGCGCTCAACCGCATGTCCGAGAGGTTTTCCCATTTTCGTCCGGTGCCCTCGATATAGCCTCCGTGAGAAGGGTCAAAACCGTGCTCCTCCAGTAATTGGAAAAGCGTTTGAGCCAGCTTCAAGCTCTCGCCTTCCTGGGTCGCGCGGTAATATTCGGAAAGGCCGTAGATTCCAAACGCTTGCGCATAATGGAGCTTGCGATCCGTTACCGGCCGGCCGAGGGTATCCACGTCGAAATACAAGCCGCCGAATTCCTTATCCCAGAAAGTCCGCCGGAGATAATCGAACGCCCATCGCGCCGTGGAAAGATACTCCTGCGCGCCGAATAATCGATAGGCGGCCGCGAAGGTCCATAACACGCGCGCGCAAAGGATCGCCGACCGCGGGACGTCGTTAAGGATTTGCAGATCGTTGGTTACGGCCCCATAAAAGCCGCCATGCTCCTTATCCAAGGCATGATTAATCCAAAAAGGCAGAAGGTTTCCGGTAACCTCCGCCTTTAGTTCTTTTTGGAATTCCGATTTCTCCAGCATCTATTGCTCCGATTTTCCGAGGTTGCCGTACATTATGTTGAGAAGCGGGTGGTAAATTACGGGCGGATTGTATCCATTTATCCTCTTCCCGCCGACTTGTTCCACTTTCCCCCATTGTATCCGAAACATATTCGAATCGGATGATAGCGCGTGCGGGCTTAATGGCTTATGGAGGAGAATCACCATCGGAATTTTCGGCGTTTTCTTTCGTATCAGTCGATTTCAATTCCCGCCAAAACCCGCATCATTCTGATGCTCTCCAGTTGGCAAGTTCTGATCCGAGATGCCAGGCGTCCCTGTTCCTAATGGTCGCTGGAAACTAAAGCCTATCGGAATTCCCCTAAAATTCCATTATTCCAGCAATTTCTATCTTGCCCTTTGCAATTCCCATGCCAATGGCACGAATGTTGCACCTTGCCTTATCAGCGCTTTGCATCTATACTCGATCCCGATCGGCTGAGCCCTTTCAGGCGGCCGGTCGCAAGGCGCTAAAGGAAGGTAAAAATGGCAATCCTCCAGCGCGCCCAACCCCGCATCCGGCAAGTAACCACCGCCCATCTAACCCAGACGATGAGCCTGTTAGAACTTTCCCGCGCCGAACTCAACGAATGGTTGAATTCCTCTCTGGCCTCAAATCCGGCTCTGGAGGTCGTCGAGCCGGAGACTTGCCCGTCCTGCCATCGCCCGCTTTATCACTCCGGACTGTGCCCAGTATGCCATCCTCCGAAGGACGAGCCGATCGTGTTCCTTTCCACCCCTCCGAGCCGTCGGTCTGGTAACGAAGAAACCGACAACCTGCCGGAAGTAGCGCAACCGGTAACGCTCGCCGACCATCTGATGAGTCAGATCGGGCCGGAATTGAACGCCGAGGAGCGGTCGATCGCCCAATACCTGCTTGCCCGGCTGGATGACAACGGTCTGATGCCCGAACCTCCTTTCGAAAGCGCGCGCTTCTTGCATGTATCGCCCGCCCTGGTGGAGAAGGTGCTGCACGCGATCCAACGCTGCGACCCTCCCGGCGTGGGCGCGCTCAGCACGGTGGAAGCGCTGCTGATCCAGATCGAGAGCCTTGCCGAGAATGGGTCGGTTCCCGCGGGCGTTCGCGAAATCATTGCCGGCCACTTGGAAGAATTGGCCCACGGCGAATTCGCCAACATCGCCAAGAGCCTTCACCTGAATCGCGAAGCGGTGGAGGAAGCGGCGCACTTCATTAAAGTCAATCTCACCCCCTACCCGGGCCGGGCTTTCTACGGAACCGGTCCATCGCGCTCGTTGTCCGATCCGGATCTGTATCGCGAAGCGGAGATGACCTTCCGCGTACAGCCCAACAATCCGACCGGACCATTGGTCGTCGAAGTGTATGCTCCGCTTTCCGGGCGGGTGCGGGTGAATCCCGAATTCCGCCAGATGGTGCGCACGCTGACGGGGGCCGAGCGCGAGAAATGGAACGAGAAGGTCGAAGAAGCCCTGCTGATCGACAAATGCCTGCGGCAGAGCCAGAACACGCTGATGCGCCTCGCCTCGTCACTGGCCCAGGAGCAGCGCGCATTCATCCTCGGCACAGACCGGGAGCTGCGGCCGCTGACCCGCGCCGAACTCGCCCGGCGGCTGGAGGTGCACGAGTCCACCATCTCGCGTGCGGTCAGCAACAAGCGTGCCGCGCTGCCCAACGGCCGGATCGTGCCGATCGCGCGTTTCTTCGACCGCTCGCTTTCGGTTCGCGACATGGTCCGCTCGATCGTCTCCGACGAATCCAAAGCGCTTTCCGACACGGAGATCGTCTCCTTGCTGGACAAGCAAGGCGTCCACATCGCCCGCCGCACGGTGGCAAAATACCGCGCCATGGAAGGCATCCTGCCCATGTCGCTGCGCCGGGCGCAGCATTCGCAGCACGCGCATGGCCGGGCGACGGCCTAAACGCGACAGGAATCCCGCGTGACCGATACCCGATCCAATCGCAATTCCCAGCGCAAAGTGCGCCCGGTTCATCCGGCGGCACCGACGGTACGAACATCGCGCGTGCCCACCCCCAGCGGCAGCCGCGAAGGAGCGGGCCGCGAACCGGGTTCGGCGTATCGCAAACCTGAATCCGCCGTTCCTCCACCGCTGTTTTCGATTCTCAAGCCCTCTAAACCTGCCCCATCTCCGGCCGCACTCTCGCCGCAATCCGTAACGCTCGCCGAAATTCACCACGAACTGCTGTTCGCGGTTGCGTATCCGCAATGCGTCATCACCGACGTCAACCCGCTGGCCCTGCGCCGGCTCGGACTCGACCGCGACCGGGTGGTCGGGAAGACATTAGCGGAGGTGCTCGGCGTATCCGAGATCGCCGCCTATTTGAAAGATCTTCCGGTCGGAAGGCCGGTGCGCTGGTCGCAACGTCTCACGCTCGGCCCGGACAGCCCGTCGACGGCATGGGACATCCGCGCCGCGCGGTCGACGGCTCCGGAGGGCGAAGCGTTGCTCACCCTGCGTCCGATGGAAGAACGGCGCCCGGCGGCATCCGGCGACGGCACATCGCATCTGGAAGAATTAAACTCGGCGACGATGGAATCCGCCGACGCCGGATCGGCCGAGCCGCTCCTGCGCTGGATCCTTGCTTCGACGCAGGCTTCCTGCGCGGGGCTGTTCTATACCCACCGGGATACGGGCCGGCTGTCGCTGGCGTTCGAAATGAACCTCCCGGAAAAAGCGCCGCACGAACTCCCGCCGCTTCCGCCGATCGACCGCGAGGGATCCCTCCCGTGGAAACACGACGCGAAAATCGACGAGCAATATTTTTCCTGGGCGTCGGGCGCCGGATTGCAATCGGCGCTGCTCCACCCGCTTCCGGAATTCCCCGTCAAGGGCGTTTTACTGCTCGGGTGGAACGAAGGCGAAGCGCCCGCGACGCTCGGCCTCTTCCTCACCGCATTCTCCGCTTCGCACGGAGCCCTTTTGCGCGAGTGGCAGACCCGCCAACAGATGCTCGATGCGCAGCAGAAGGGGCGCCGCGCCGAGACGGCGCTACAAATATTAATGGAGGAGCTTCCCCAGGCGCTGGTGGTGGTGCGCGCGCAGGACGGCCGGGTGGCGGAGACCAGCCTCTCGTGCGAACGCATGCTGGGATATTCGTCCGCCGAATTTCATGCCATGAAGGTGGAAGATTGGCTCACCGCGCCGGAAGCGGTAGTGGCCGTACGGGCGGCGTGCGAAAGCGGGCGGATCAACGAAAGCGGGGAACTCACGCTTTACCGGCGCGACGGCGAAGCGTTTCCCGCCGTGATGCGCGCAATCCCGTTGCGCGCCGGGCCGGCCGGGGAATTCCACGAAGTGCTGGTGACGATCTCCGACCTCACCTCCAGCCGCGACGCGCGGCTCGAGGCGCGCCACCTGCAGCGCCAGGCGGTGCTCGGGTGGATGGCCGCCTCGTTTGCGCATGAGATCCGCAACCCGCTCAACAATCTTTCGCTCCAGCTCGAGGAGATGCGCACGCTCCACGCACTGCCTCCGGAAGCCGCCGCCCTCGCGGGCGAAGCCAAATCCGAGTGCGACAGGCTGACGGAAATTTCGCGCCGGATGCTCGACTTCGCGCGCGGGCAGGATTTTCACCCCGCCCCGACCGACATGACCGCGCTGGTGCGGCGGGTCCTCGCGCGGATGCAGCCCGCGATCGAGCGCGCCGGGGTCAAAGCCATGTTCTCTTCTCCGGAGGATCTACCGCTGGCGATGGCCGACCCGCTGTCGATCGAGCAGGTGATCCTCAATCTGATCGACAACGCCGCCAAGGCGATGCCCGACGGCGGGCACCTGGGCGTGAGTTTGCAGCTTTCGGCGCTGGAAAGCGGCGCCCCGGCGGTGGAAGTGCGCGTGGCCGATACCGGCCAGGGGCTGCCGCCGCAAGTGCGCGAGAAACTCTTCCAGCCGTACGTCACAACCCGTTCCGACGGACACGGGCTGGGGCTGGCGCTCTCGCGCCATATTCTGGATGCACACCGCGGCGCCCTGCGCGCCGAAACTTATCCGGGGAGCGGAACGGTGTTCCGCGTGTTCCTCCCCGTAGCGACCGAAACGACCTAACTCCCCCCCTTCCCCTCCCTCTTCTCCCCTCGCTTCGCTCGAGGACAGGCCTTAAGGGAAGAGGGGGTTGGGGGGTGATAAGGTTAGGTCAGTAAAAATATTTTTGGAGGTATTTACCGCATGCCCTTCACTATCCTGATCGTCGATGACGAAGCCAAAGCCCGGGGTTCGATGGGCCGTCTGCTCTCCGCCGCGGGTTACGAGATTCTCGAGGCCGATTCACTCGCGCGCGCCGTCGCCACATTGCAGGACCACCTGCCGGACATCCTGCTTCTGGATTTCAACCTGCCCGACGGGCACGGGCTCGACCTGCTGCGCAAACTTTCGGGGTCGAAACCGCGCCCGCAGGTTGTGGTGGTCACCGGGACAGCGAATATTCCCACCGCGGTAGAGGCGCTGCAGCTTGGCGCGGCCGACCTCCTCGAAAAGCCGGTCGACATGGCGCGGCTCAAGGCCGTAGTGCAGCGCGCCACCGAGGTGGTGCGCCTGCAGCGCGAACTCGATTATTACCAGCAGAGCGCGCGCGCCGAGGCGGTGGACTGGGTGATGGGCGAAACGCCGGCGATGCAGCAGGTGCTGCGCGAGGCGCGGCGGGCCGCCGCCACTTCCATGCCGGTGCTCGTTACCGGCCAGACCGGAACCGGCAAGGACGTGCTCGCTCGCGCGATACACATGATGGGCCCGCGCGCATCCAAACCGTTTATCCCAGTCAACTGCGCCGCGCTGCCGGCGGAGGTGATCGAATCGGAACTGTTCGGCCACGAGGCGGGTGCATTCACCGATGCCTCCAAACGCAAGCCGGGCGTGGTCGAAGCCGCCGACGGCGGCGTACTGTTCCTCGATGAGATTGGCACATTGCGCCTGGACCTGCAGGCCAAGCTGCTGCGGTTCCTCGACGACCATACCTTCCGCCGCGTGGGCGGCATCAGCGAACTTACCACTGACGTGCAGGTCGTCGCCGCAAGCAACCGCGACCTGCCCGCGCTGGTCGAAGCCGGGCAGTTCCGCGAGGATTTGTATTACCGGCTGAAGGTGGCCGATTTGCGCATGCCGACGCTTGCCGAGCGCAAGGAAGATATACCGGCGCTGGTGGGTTTATTCGTGCGAAAGTACAACCAGCGCACCGGCACCAGCCTCAGCGGCGTGAACCCACGCGCTCTGCAGGCGCTCGTGGCCCACTCCTGGCCGGGGAACATCCGCGAACTGCGTTACGTGGTCGAACGCGCGGCGATGATGTGCGAAGGCGAGGAGATCGACCTGTGCGATTTGCCGGCGGAATTCTCTGCCGCGCTGTCGCCGGCAGCTGCCGCAGGCGAAGAGACTGCGAAACCGGCGGCCAAGAAAAAGAAGTAGACTTATACTAACAATGAAATTTTTCGTTAATTATCAAATCATTACGAAATAAACTGTTTCGATGAAATATTTTTCAATTCATTCAGGTGAAGATTTTTCTGTCAATTTCTTCAATTTACAGGATCGCAAATGATCCCACGGTCTGAAAGAAAATGTGTCGGATTCATCCGTCATGGGAGAAAGACAGGCCAAGACCAAAGCTATTCCTATCATCCCCAAATGGTAAATCGCCATATAAGGACTGATAAACCCGTAATAATCCACACCTACCGGCGGTGTAACCCATGTAAGGACCGCCAAACATCCCGACCAAATGATAACGATGGGGATTGCTTTAAGAGTCTTAACGCTGCAAAGAGTTATAAATATTGGGAGACCCGGCATTCCGTAAGGAGTTATTATGCCAGCCAAAGCGCCGCCTAGTTGCCAATACTTCCAGCGGCGGGACATGATAACTAACAGAGCGATAAATCCGGCTACCCAGGGACCGAACTTTCCCCAGATGGTATGCGCTGCTTCGGTCTGTGCAAGGGGCGGATCATGCAAAAGCACGTTGAGCCAGGATGGATACAACGGAATAAATAATATACCGTAGACAAAGATGGAAACCAGCAGCCCTTTCCAATCGCGGCGGAGAAGAATATAAAGCGCAACGATAAAAATGGCTCCTTGCGGTTTGACCATTAGTAATCCATAACCCATTACCCGCCCGATCAAACCAAACTTGGAATTATAATTTTTATCCCCGATGAAGAGGAGCATCAGGCCTGCGCCGATGACAAACAGATCGATTCCGCCGGAAGCGATCACCCACAGCATGGTATTTGTTGCGAACCACGCCAATCCCACCCAGGCCCGCTGGTAGAAAATCACGGCAAAGAGGAACGCTCCGCCAATGACAAGATAAATTTTGGGGGAAGCGAATAGCATCGGCCACATGAATAAAACCGCAAAGGGAGGATTATAGAAATTCGGAATGTGAGGTTGAAGAGACCAGGGATTCACTCCGGACAGCAGCAATCGAAAACCGCGCTGCATATTAGCAAAATCAAAGCTGTTCACTGTAAATACCCGGACGACGGCGAACATGATAATCAATCCGAGGAGAAAACCAAAGAGCGTTCGAGTCCGATCGGTGATTGGGATGTTCTTTATCGTGGGCGCCATAACCTTTTTGGAAACTCTCCCCAGATATTTAGATATTTCTTTTACATATCGAACGGCTAATTTGTTGATTGAACCTATTATATCAAGGATTATTTTCAATGCATGCTGCTAATCCTTTCACTCGTGGATTAATAAATAATTAATCCCCGGAAATTAACAGGAAAAATAAAAGCAAGTTTATTCCCATTATTTTATCCTCCGACCACCGATAATCTCTATGTGGGACGAGCAGGTTTCATCCCCGCATAACAAGCATTTTTCTTCGGGATTTAAATATGGTATAATAATTACGCCGCTTGGATCGGGCATCGACCGAGACGGTGGAAAAAACGATTTCGCATTTGTCGCCTGTTTCCGCCCTCCCGGTCTGCCCGCGAGGGCGTTTTGTTTTCCCTCACCTCTGACCCCTCTCCCAGCATAAGCTGGGAGAGGGGAAGCCGGTGATTTTCCGGCGGGGTGAGGGCAAGAGAGGAATCTATGTCAGTTTATTCATCCGACGAAAAAAAAATCACGGTGCGCGATTTCCGCCTGAAAAAGGAAAAAGGCGAGCCGATCGCGATGCTGACCGCCTACGATTATCCCGTCGCGCGCGCGCTCGACCGGGCCGGGATCGATTCGATTCTGGTCGGGGATTCACTCGGAATGGTCGCG
>JBEKDW010000001.1:0-45046 GCA_050014155.1 Anaerolineales bacterium | reverse complement strand
GGCGGGCAGCAGGGCCGCCTTCGGGCGCGGCCGAGGGAGTGACGAGGCCGGATTCAATCCGGCATGGCGCAGACGGGCGCGGAGCGCGTGGAGATCTTTCATAAAATCTTCGTAAAAAATTCGGCGTAAGATTGCCAATCGCGGCGTAAGCTTTCCATAAAAAATAGAGTCACTCCGGCATTATACGATGAACATACACCCTTTCCCATGACATTCGGCCGTGACAACCCGGAGGAAATGCTCTAATATATCGATAAAGAAGGAATCCCGTCAGAAACATTCCTTCCTCTTTGGGTAAGCCTCCGTCGGGCGCAGCTCGGCGGAGGTTTTATTTTTGTAAATCGCGGACGCCGCATATTGCCACATTCGAAAGAGTGTTGTATTCTATGCGCCATGCGACAGTCCGTACAAAACGTTGGCAGGAGATCGGTTCTCGCATCATGAGACGCTGGCTGGTAATCTGTTTTTTTGCCCTCGCACTCGGTGGATGCGCCCCTTCAAGTATGCCGCTGGGCGACGTCTATTACCAGGATGATTTTTCCAATTCCGCCAGCGGCTGGGACCGCGCCACCGGAGCCGACGGTGTGACGGATTACGCCGGCGGAATGTACCGGATCTTCTCCGCCACCCCCGATTACTACATGTGGGCGACCGCCCACCGGGATTTTCCCAACGACGTGCGGATCGAGGTGGACGTGACCAAGAAAGCGGGCGCCGATCAGGACGTGTTCGGCGTGCTATGCCGTTACCGGGACGAGAAGAACTTTTACATCCTGATGATCTCCGGCGACGGCCAGGCCGGAATCGCCAAGCGGACTTCCGGCAGCGATCTGGCGATGCTTTCGGGAACGTCGATGAAAACCGATCCAAACATCCACCCGGGGCCGGCTGCCAACCATCTCCGCGCGGACTGCGTCGGCGATAAGCTTTCTCTGTACGTTAACGATACGTTGGTCGCCTCCGCGACAGACTCGGATTTTCCCGGCGGCGACGCCGGCCTCTGGCTGGGAACCTACGATCAACCCGGTACGGATCTCTACTTCGATAATTTCATCGTGCGGAAACCGTAAACTCCATCCTTTCCTTCCTCTCCCCTCCCTCTCCCTCCTTCCCTTTTTACGGGAAGGAGGGAGAGGCCAGGAGAGAGTGGATTGGATGGTCCTCTCATGACGGACAAGTAACCGTGAAAATCTTTTTCGACATGGTCGGTTGCCGGGTGAACCAGGCGGAGATTGACGCGATGGCGGCGGAAGCGCGCGCGCTCCACTATGAAGTGACCGGTCAGATGGAAGAAGCCGATCTCATCCTAATCAACACCTGCACGGTGACGCGCGAAGCGGAACGCGACAGCCGGCAGAAAGCCCGTTCCGCGCACGCGCGCAACCCCGCCGCGCGCCTCGCGCTTACCGGCTGCTGGGCGACGATGGAGCCGGAGCGCGCCGCCGCGCTGCCCGGCGTGGTTCGGGTGATCCCCAATACAGAAAAAGACCGCACCATATCCATACTCCTTGACGGGGAAGAAAAATCCAGTGCGATCCGGCAGGATCGTCCGCCCGATGGACACCGACGCCGGACCCGTGCCTACATTAAAGTACAGGACGGCTGCGACAACGCCTGCACGTATTGCGTCACGCGGTTGGCCCGCGGGCCGATCCGCAGCCGGAATGCGGATGACGTCGTGGAGGATATTCTCGCAGCGGAAAGCGCCGGGGCCAAGGAGGCTGTGCTGGCGGGCGTGCACCTCGGCGCATGGGGGAAAGACCTGGGATTGGAATTCGGGCTGGAGCGGTTGCTTGAAATAGTCCTGATGAAAACCGCAATTCCGCGCGTCCGTCTCTCTTCGGTCGAACCTTGGGACCTGCGTTCGGAATTTTTCCGCCTGTGGCGGGACGCACGTGTGTGCCCGCATCTGCACTTGCCGCTGCAATCCGGCTGCGCGGCAACACTGCGCCGGATGGCGCGGCGCAGCTCGCCGGAGGATTTCGCACACATCGTCGATGCCGCCCGCGCGGCGATTCCCGATCTGGCGGTGACCAGTGACCTAATGGTCGGCTTCCCCGGCGAGAGTGAATCGGAGTTCCGCGATAGCCTTGAATTCGTGGAGCGCATGCACTTCGCGCGGCTGCACATCTTTCGATTCTCACCACGGCTGGGTACTGCGGCCACCGCAATGAAAGACGCCGTCCCGCCCGATGATATCCGCCGGCGTGCGGCACTTGCACGTCAATCGGCCGATTGTGCTGCGGATGCATTCGCGCGCGGTTTCCTCGGCCGCGAGATGGACGTGCTGTGGGAGGCGGATACGCGCTGTGGCCTGCGCCATGGGCTAACCGGTAACTTCCTCCGCGTCCGCGTTCAATCGGAAACGATCGCGCCCAACACCTTCTCGCGCGTGAAGCTGACAGCCGTCGAATGGGGCGAGATAGTGGGTGAATTGGAATCACGGATTACACGGAAATAATCACCGATTTCACAGAGGAGAAAATTAAAAATAATCCGTGAAATCCGTATGGATATCGGTGTAATCTGTGGTAATAGCATGTCGAGAGTTAAATTCACACAGCGGAGAGGTTGATGGAAAACCTAAGGCTGTACGGAAAAGCACCTTTCCGCATCGCCGTGCTGCACGGCGGGCCCGGTGCGCCGGGCGAAATGGCTCCCATGGCACAGGAACTTGCGCGCGAGCACGGCGTGCTGGAACCGCTGCAGACGGCGGACACGCTTAAAGGCGAAGTGCAGGAATTGCGCGAGGTTTTGGAAACGCACGCCGTTCTTCCCGTTACACTGATCGGCTGGTCGTGGGGCGCCTGGCTAGGATACATCCTCACCGCCCGGTATCCGGATATCGTGCGCAAGCTCATCCTGGTCGGCTGCCCGCCGTTCGAAGACCGATACGTCGCCAGGATCCAATCAACGCGCATGAGCCGGCTCACAAAGGATCAAAGGCGCGAGTTGGAGGATATCACCGTTGCCTTGGAAGATTCCGCGACGGAAGATCTCAATGACCTGCTGGACCGCTTCGGAGCAATCATGACTGCGGCGGATTCCTTCAGCCCGCTGCCCGACGAGAAAGAGGAAATCCCGGTTCAATTTGATATCAATCAACGGGTATGGTCCGCTGCCGCGGCGATGCGCGCCAGCGGCGAGCTGCTCGAGCTCGGAAAGCAGATCCGCTGCCCGGTCGTCGCGATCCACGGCGATTACGATCCGCATCCGGCGGAGGGTGTTCAACAACCGCTGGAATCCGTCTTGAAGGATTTCAGGTTCATCCTGCTTCCTAACTGCGGGCATGCACCGTGGAGGGAGCGGGAAGCGCGGAAGAAGTTTTTTGAAATAGTAGATAAAGAGTTGGAATAATTTCGATTTCCCCTCATCCCCATCCCTTCTCCCTGTTGACCCAGAGAGAAGGGAGCAATCTGTCGATATACGACCCTTGAATATTCTTGGTCACTTTCTATTGAAATCCGCCGGGGTTTCCTCCATCGGGGTTGTTTTCTCGCGGTACAATATCCATAGTCAGAACCTTGGCAAGGATAAAATGGATATCGAATTCTCCGGCCATCACCATCGCGCCGCTTACTTCCATGTAGTTTATATTGCGTATCGTCCGACGCTCCGGATGTTCGCCAGTCGTGCCTTCTTGGCGGTCGCTCTCGCATCGCTTTATCTCGCCTATCAAATGAACCTGGCTCCGGACCGGACTCTTCCGTTGCTGGCTGCCGGTCGCCTCATGTGGCATATCGTGGCACTTTTGATTTTTTTCCTTCTATTGGCGGAACCATTCCTCGCTCCGGTATACGTCGCGATACGACTCTGGCGAGATCCGTCGGTTCATGTCGAATGGCAGGGACGGGTGAACACCCGGGGAATCACCTTTTCCGCTTCAAGCCGAAATATCCTTTGGGATTCATTCCGCGAAATGATCCTCGAACCGGATGGTATAATATTAAAAACCGGGGCAGCCGGGTTTTTATCGCTTCCGCGGGATTTTTTTCACAGCGATTCCGATTGGCAGCGATTCTGTAAGCTCGCCGAAACAAAAGTCCACTTGAATGCATCCCCAGGCAAGACACCGGGTCTCAGAAAGTAAAGGATGGAATTGAAATGAAGCCATCAAGATGGCTTCCTGTACGTTGGATTTATCTTCTTGCAGCCGGATCTTTCTTTTCCGCCTGCAATCTTTCCAATCCATCACCGGTAGCCAACCTGTCTTCTCCCACCCAAACCAATGCGGTTGCCCCAACCACTCTGCTGATGACTTCTTCACCCACCATCCAACCAGTGATCACGCTTACAAACACCGGTATCCCATCCACGGCTACCCTCCCGCCCCCTACCATCACCGCAACTTCCATCCCTACTCTTCCCTCCCACACACCGACCGACATGACCGTCCAAGTGTTTCTCATCGCGGTGGAAGATCAAGGGCGATCCGGCTTATTCGTGGGTTGTGGGGATAGCGCCGTCGCCGTAACCCTGCACGTCCCTTACACCACCGGCATGCTGCGTGCGGCCCTCACATCGCTGCTGGCCATCCACGATCAATTTTACGGAGAATCCGGGCTCTATAACGCGCTCTATCAATCCCATCTCACCGTGGGAGATATCACCATCAATTCCGGGACGGCCACGATCCACCTTGGCGGCACGCTCACGCTGGGTGGCGAATGCGATTCACCGCGTGTGGAAGCGCAATTGAAACAGACGGCGCTCCAATTTTCCACCGTGCATTCCGTCTTAATCTTCATCAATGACCGCCCGCTGGAGGATTTGCTTTCCGGCAGATGAGATCTCTTCCGAAAAACCCAAACTCAACGGACGGTAAATATTCTCGAACGGCACTTGAAGATTAAAATGTCATCGCCCACCCCCGGCATGCCGGCCGGGGGCAACCTTCCGCAGGGATGACGATTAGCTTCTATTCGGTTGCGACTCCCATATGCGGGCCTGGCGTATTGATTATATGTTTGAAGAAATATAAAAAATTCCTGAGATATCTCAGGCGGAGTAGTCTCACTATTTTCTATTAAAATCCGCCGGGCTTTCCCCCCACTTGTCGGTCTTCCACTTTCGTACTTCGCTCGCGTAGGCATTCTCCCGCAGCCAGGCTTGGGCGCGGGTGATGAGCGCATAAATCGCCCGGGTATCCTCCGTCCGCGGAATTTTCGTATTGCAGTGTTTTTCCTTCACCCAGCGAATCGCCTGGATCGAATCGCTGTATACCGGCCAGGCGAGACCGCGTTCCTTTAAATATATCAGCGCGTGGACGATCGCCAGGAATTCGCCGATGTTGTTCGTACCGTTCTTAACCGGCGCCTGCCGAAAAACCTCGCGCCCTTTTCCAACTAGCATCCCACGGTATTCCACCGGCCCGGGATTTCCCGGACAGGAGGCGTCCACCGCGATGGAATCCGGCGGCGGGACGTCGCCGCCCGCCCGGCTGAGCTTGGCCGCGCGGGTATTCCCAGCGCGATAATCTTCGTAGCGACCGCGGAACGCCTGCTCGGCCAGCTCGCGGGATTCAAACGCCTTGTAGCGGGCGTCTATGTATCTGTTCACCTGCGCCGAGCATTCCTTCCACGAGGTGAATATTCCCCGCTTGCGGCCTTTCCAGACAACATAGAATTTTTCTTTGGTCATGGACTGTCTACCCAAAAAGTTTCCGTTTGGTCATGCAATGGAAAAAGTACACGGAATCCACCGAGTGAAACGGAAGACACGGAAACGGATATGGATAATCATACACTATGACCAATTCAACCCCGCTTTGGCGCATCGTCAGAGGCAAACGTCGCTTCCGCGCGGTGTTAATCCCCGGCGCGGCGACCGTGGGATTTAAATTTGCGCCGTTTGTCGTGAAGCTCGCAACATGCGGTCGAACAACGTGGAGACGACCCGGTATACCGTCAGGAACCATACGCTTCCGCCGGTCATCAAATAGGCCAGCATCGCCCAGGGTTGCGCGCTGTCGCTGCCGCTGGTGATCCCGTGGATCAGCACAAGCAGGAAGGTGAGGAAACTCAGATAGTGAATCAGCCGCCAGACGCGCGGGGTGAGCGAACGACGGACGTAATAGGATAATCCAACGAGAACGAGCGTGTAGAAACCGATCTGGCCGATGCCCACCCAAAAGGGACGATAGAGGGGGTTGGAAAACGGGACCAGCACTTGGACCACCGAGAAACCAATATACCGGTCGCCGGTGAGGATGAGACCATGAAATAGCGCGAAGGCGATGCCCAGCAGGCTGACGAACTGGTGAACGTCCACGGCCGCCGGTCCGCCGGGCCAAACGCGCGAAATTTTTCCGGTGATGAGGAGTCCGAAAATCATCGAGAGCCACAAGAGCAGATACGCCACCCAGGCGCTCGAGCGCGCCAGGTACCAGTACACTTTCGGCTCCGGACCGAGCAGGGATCCGGTCAGACCGGGAATGGCAGCTGGGAGGAGCAACACCGCCGAAAAAGCGCCCGCGACCGAGGCGAATAGCAGCGCCATCAGGGTAAAGAATCCCATGGCCGGAATTGTGTCGAGGTTTGGATCGTTGGATTGATTTTTCATGATAGGTCTCTCTTCTACGCCCTCTCCGTTATCCGCGCCCGTCTCTCAATTACGCAGAGCCGGGAAGGAAAAGTTTAATTCCAAATGTAGTCCGAAAACCGCCGGCTGTAGACGATCCGCCGGTCGTCCAGCACCAGCATTCCCGCAAGCTCGGGGTGCTCTTCGATCCAGGCGGTTCCGTCCCGGGAGCCCAGAATAAGTGCTGCCTTGGCGCCGGCCTCCGCAAGGCTCGCGCTGGGTGCGATCACCGTGGCGGCGAGCACGTCGGTCTCCGCGCTCTCCCCCGTGCGCGGATCGATGATGTGATGGCGCATTCGTCCGGATTGAATCCACTTGCGGTAATCCCTTCCGGAGGTGGCCACGCCGCCAGCAGAGAGCGCAAGCGTCAGGAGCAGATTATTTTCCGCGAATGGATTGCCCACCCCGATCGGCCAGGGCGAGCCGTCGGCGCGCGGACCGCTGACGGAAATGTCGCCGCCGGCGTCGATCAGCGCGGGTCCGTGCCGTCCCAGCCGCGTCGCCGTCCGGTCGGCCGCCCAGCCTTTGGCGATCCCGCCCAGGTCCAGCCGTGCCTCCTCCGGCACTCCGATCCTTCCCAGCGAAGGATCGCTGCGGAGTTTCCGCCAATCCGGGATCCGGATCCTTATGCGGGGTCCGGTTGCGGGGGGAAAAATCCCGTCCTCGAACGACCCTTCGTATCCGGCGGCTTGCAGCGCCTCCCGCACGAGCGGGATGACCAACCCGTCGGTGTACTCCGCCGCGCGAATTGATTCCGCCAGTACGGCGCAAAGCGTCGGACTGGCCCGGAGATTATCCCCTAAAGAAGACGGCAGGCAGTTGATTTCGCTATCCGAGCGGAACCGGCTGAGCGCGGACTCCCAATCCTCAAACAGCTGCGGGAGTTTATCCAACTCGGCGGCGTTGACCATTTCGTCACCGTCCAGAACAGCCGTTATCCTGCTTCCCATCGCTTCAAAAACTTTTATTGTCATGGATTTATCACTTCCGGGAAGATCGCGTAACCGCGACCGCACCCGGCGCTTGGGCCGGAGCGACGACTCTTCGAAGCGCCTGTTGCGAAGTTAGCGGGTTGGCTGGTGGAGTATTCGGGTTCACAACCGGTCCGAAGAAAGATCCGTTCGGTTGCGCCAAGGTCGGCAGCGGCTGGTTGAGCAAATCCAGAATCGCCGAATCTTGGCTGGATCCGTTTCCGGCATTGCTCCCAGATCCGATCAGGGAGAGCAGTATCCATCCCCCGAGTGTGCCGGAGACCGCCGCCGCTGTGATCAGAAATTTGGTGCCGCTTAGGTTCGTTTTGGGTGCCATGATTTCCTCCCGCTAATCGTCGCCGCCATCCTGTTCGCCTCCCCTGCTGGAGTTCGAACCGGCCGCATTCGAAAGACCCGCCGCCCCGTTGTAGAGAATCTGGCCGCTGTTGGCATCGATGTAGATCTTTCCGGTATTGAGCGTTACTTCATAGGCGGCCGTTCCCTGGAAACTCACAATTTCGGGGAGCCGGATCAGATAGGAATTCGGCGCAGCCGACTGCGCGAGGTAGATCGCCAGATCCGGCGAGACCGGATACTGTGTCGCGGTCGGTTCCGGCGCGAGCGTGGAAGTCGTGCTTGCCGCTGGATCGGTCGCCTGCAGCTGAGCGTTGGCCTGATCGATCATCGCCTGGTAAGTTGCTTCACGCGCTTGCAGTTGGGCCAGTAGCTGCGGATCGAGGGTCGGGCTTGCGGCCGAGGCCTGCCCCCACTGGCTGATGCTTATTGCCGCGCCGATGAATACCAACACGAACGCGGTAAGCGCGACGGATAAAAATATTGCAATTCGTTGCGACATAAGACCTCCCGAAGAAATACCGTGCATTTTTCCTTTCATGTGTCATTCCGAGCTCCGATGCCTTTACGGAGCGAGGAATCGGTAACGAGTGGATTGGGAGAGCCTGACTTTTGGCAGCTCGTTACCGATTCCTTCCCTCGTGAAACTCGGGACAGGCGTCACCCCTATGGGGTTCCTCGGAATGACATCCGAAAGGGATTGTGCTCATGGACTGTTATCACTTTGCCAAAAATGCATTGGAGTTTGATTGACGGGAGGAAAGTCTTTTCCAATCCAATTCCAATCTTGCGGAATATGATGGAGTTATCAGTAAAAATGATGAAGAACCAATCGGTTGAACCGGTGTCCGTTTTGAGTAAGAAGTCGGCCAATCCATCCCCGGGCTCGCCGAAAGAAGGATCGGGTATTATTAATCCTGCCATGCGCATTCTACTCATCGAAGATGATTCCCGCCTTCTGCGGCTGGAAAAACAGGTACTGGAAGAGGAAGGGCACACCGTCGACACCGCTCCCGACGGCGACACCGGCTTGGAGCTGGCGCTGCGGGGAACATACGACGTGGCCGTGATCGACTGGATGCTTCCCGGCCGGGACGGCCCGGCCATCTGCCGCGCGGTGCGCGGGGCGCATCTGCCCACCGCATTGCTCCTGCTCACCGCGCGCACGCAGTTGGAGGACCGGGTGGCCGGGCTCGACAGCGGCGCCGATGATTATCTTTCCAAACCTTTTGCGTTCGATGAATTGCTCGCGCGCATCCGCGCGCTCTCGCGCCGGTTCCTCGACCCGGCCGGCGATTCGTTCGAGCTGCGCGCGGGCGATCTGGTGATGGACCTGCGCGCCCACACCGCGCGCCGGGGCGACTCGCCGCTGGATCTTTCCGCCACCGAGTGGAAATTGCTAGAGTATATGATGCGCCATCCGAGGCAATCGCTCACCCGCGGGCAGATCCTCGATTACGTCTGGTCCTTCGAGTGCGATGTACAGCCGACGCTGGTGGATGTGTACATTTCCTATCTGCGCGCCAAACTCCGCCGCCCGGGCCTTCCGGACGTGGTGGAAACGGTGCGCGGGATCGGCTACCGGCTGAGGGCGTGATGTTCCGTTTTCTCCGCCTCCGCCTAACGCTGCTGTACCTCCTCGGAGCGTTGCTCCTGGTGGCCGGCGTGGACGCGGCGGTATATCTCCTTCTGCAAAAAGAAAATCAAACTTCGATCGACGTCGCATTGGAACATCGCGCCGCGCTGGCGCTGCACGAGGTGGGCGAGCCGCTTCCGCCCGCGCTCGCGCGGGGCGAGCTGGAATGGTATGCCGGGCGCGGCGGCGTGCCGACGATCGCGGCCGTTCCAACCGCCGGGGAAAACAGCGAGACCGAAGGAGAGGGGAATGGGGAAACCACCCCGGCACCCGCCGTTGGCTCTGCCGCCGTATGGCAAACCGGCGAACCGGAATTCGACGCGGAACTTTCGCCCATCACCCTGGCGGCGATTCGCACGGACGGCGGCGTGGATATCCTCACCGGGGCAAAGAATTTATCCGTCCAAACGGAATCCGTTTCGGCGGCGCTTCAAAACGGTTTGGATTTTCGGACCATCGACGGTTCCTCCGGGAGTCGGATCCGCCTGCTCACCCTGCGCCTAATCGGGGTGCCGGGCTATTCGGCGCTGCAAGTCGGCCGGTCGCTGACGGATCAGGACCGCACCATGGCCAATCTGGCGATGGTCCTGCTGGAGGCGGGCGTCGCCTTCGCGGCCGTGTTGGGCGCCGTTTCCTGGTGGCTTTCGGGTCGCGCGCTGCGTTCGGCGCAGGAGGCGTGGGATAAACAGCAGGCTTTCATCGCCCATGCCGGCCACGAACTGCGGACGCCGCTGACGATGATCCGCGCCGCTGCGGAGGTGACCCAGCGCAAGCTGCCCGCGGGCGACGGAAGGCGGGAACCGGTGGCGGAGATCATCTCGGAAACAGATCGCATGAACCAGCTGGTCGGGGATCTCCTGCTGCTTTCCCGGCTCGATGCCGGAGCGCTACCTATGGAACGGGAACCGATCGACCTGGCACCGATGGTGGAGGAGGTCGCCCGCTCCTTCGGCCGCGTTGCCGCGGATCGTAAGGTGACGGTACGGGCGGGTCCTCTGCCGGGCCGAGCAATCGGATCGGAGAACCGCCTGAGGCAGGTGCTCCTGATCGTGCTCGATAACGCGCTCCGCCATGCTCCCGAAGGAAGCACAATCGAAATCGGAAGCTCCGCCGCGGGGAAGAAAATATTGCTGACGGTCCATGATCACGGCGAGGGCATCTCTCCCGAGGATTTGCCGCACGTGTTCGAACGGTTTTACCGCGGACGCGGCGAGGGCGCCGAAGGCGGCAGCGGGTTGGGCCTCGCGATTGCTAAGGAATTGGTGGAGGCGATGCGCGGGAAAATCCAGATCGCGAGCGATGCGGGGCGTGGAACGACGGTGACGGTCGAACTGGAGGCGGCAGGATAAAGAACGCAATCGGTATCGTTTGTAAAAAATAATCGCGAACGAAAACTAACCCAACCTCTCCCCAAAAAGAAATCTTTCCTTGTAAATCTGTCGCTTCCTTCCCTCCCCTTCCTTAAATGGAAGGTGTTAGGTCAGCCCGCCTGGTGCACGCGACCTTCCGCCTTAAACCATGCCATCTTTCCCCGCGCGCCGCTCTCCGGTATAATCCGGCCCGATCTCATTCTAGAAAAGGCAGTAATCCATGATTGATGTAAACGACCTCCGCAAGGGAGTGACCTTCGAGCTCGACAAGCGGCTCTACAAGGTCCTCGAATATTCGCATAACAAACCCGGCCGCGGCAACGCCACCATCCGGACGCGGATCCGCGACCTGCGCACCGGCAACATCGTGGAAAAAACCTTCCAATCCGGCGACCGGGTGCAGGATATCCGTCTGGACCATCATCAAGCCCAGTATCTTTATTCCGACGGCAATCTGTTTCACTTCATGGACACGGAGAGCTACGATCAGCCGGCCATCGCGGCGGCTATCATCGGAGAGAACGCCCCCTTTCTTAAAGAAGGGCTCGAGGTGAAACTCACTTTCCACGACTCGGAACCCATCGACCTGGAACTGCCCGCGTCGGTGGACCTCAAAGTGGTCGAGGCGGAAATGGGCGTCAAGGGCGATACCGCCACCGGCGCGACCAAGAACGTCACGACCGAAACCGGCCTGAAGGTGATGGTCCCGCTTTTCGTTTCCATCGGCGATACGATCCGGGTGGACACGCGCACCGGAGACTACCTCACCCGCGCCTAAATCATGCGCACACCCTACGGAAAAGAATGTTCCTATTATTACCAGGATTTTTATCGCGGACGATCCGTGATGGAATGCCGCTTGCTGGGACCACACGGCGGATGGACGCCGCCGCTGTGCAAAGACTGTCCGGTTCCCGGGGTCCTTGCGGATAACGCCTGCCCGAATATGACTCTGCGCGGCGAAGCGGTATCGGGATTATTCGGCTTGGGACGCCGCGTAAAAGTGACGGCCTATTGCCGGCAGATGGACCGGGTCGTCTCCGATCCCCACATCGGTTGCAGCGAATGCCACCGGGGTTTGCAGGAGATTCTTCCGCCGTTGTAGCGGATAGGCTAACGCAGTATGTCATTCCGAGCCCGAGCGCAGCGAGGGGGAGGAATCGGCAACGAATGGAATAGAGAAGTCCGACTTCATGAAATGCGCCACCGATTCCTCGTCGCCCTTTCAGGGCTCCTCGGAATGACACCCGAAAGGGATGGTCTTTCTGTAGCCTGTCATTCCAACACCGATCGCAGCGAGGGGGAGGAATCGGTAACGAATGGAATAGAAAAGTCCGACTTCATGAAATGCGTCACCGATTCCTCGTCGCCCATTCAGGGCTCCTCGGAATGACATACTGTGGAGGGATCATTCCTTTCATATGTCATTCCGAGCCCGGAGCCGAAGGCGATGGGCGAGGAATCTCTGACTTCAAAGCATAGGCTCTCTTTCCAACACTCACGACCATGATCTCCGCCATCCTTTTCGATCTGGACGGTACGCTGCTGGAAAACGATATCCATCGTTTTCTCCCCGCCTATCTGCAATCCCTGGGCGAATTCATGGCGCCCCGTCTCGATCCGTCGCACCTGACGGATGCATTGATGGCCGGGACACAAGCGATGCTTCGCAACGACGATCCGGAAATCACGCTGCAGCAGGCGTTCGATGCGGTATTTTTTCCGATGGTCAGATTGGATCGGGCGAGTCTTGGACCCGAGTTCGACCGGTTCTACCGGGAAGGGTACCCGCTGCTGAAGGGCCCGACCCGTCCGGTGGAAACGGCGCCGCGCGCGGTGGAATGCGCCTTCGCCCGCCGCTGGAAGGTGGTGGTGGCCACCAATCCGCTCTTCCCGATGGCGGCGATGGACCGGCGCCTGGAGTGGGCCGGGATCGATCCAGCCGGTACGCCGTTCGATCTGGTGACGTCTTACGAGACCATGCATTTTGCCAAGCCGCGCCCGGAATATGTGGCCGAAGTTCTCGGAAGGATCGTCGCCCAGCCGGCCGAGGCGGTGTTTGTCGGAAACGATCCCTCGGAAGATATCGCCCCGGCGCGGGCGCTGGGGCTGGCATCGTATCGAGTCCGCGTCGCAAATGAAGCGGCTTCGGAGACGGCGCCCGGTGAAGGATCGATGCCGCAGCTTGCCGCAAGCCTCTTTGTGGAAAACGGTGATCCGGGAATTTTTCTCCCCTCTGAGACTTCCCCGTGCGCGCTGCCCGCCCTGCTCTCCGGGCACCTGGGCGCCCTCCTGTATTTTTTCAGCCAGACCACATGGCCTCGCTGTCCGGCGGAAGAAGGATGGGGACCGGTCGAGATCGCCTGCCATCTGCGGGACGTGGAGCGGGAGATCACCCAACCGCGGTTGAAAAAAATGGTCGCGGAAGACAATCCATATCTGCCCGCGGTGGAATCCGATCAGTGGGCTGAAGAGCGGAACTACCGGTCGCAAAACGGTCCGGAGGCGCTGCAGGAGTTCACCCGCGCGCGAAAGGAGACGATCGCCCGATTGCGCGGTCTTTCCCCGGCGGATTGGCAACGCCCGGGACGGCACGCGCTCTTCGGACCGACGACGCTGGCCGAGCAGGCGCAATTTTCCGCGCGCCACGATCTTCTGCATATCGAACAGTTGCAAGGTGCGTTGGCCGTCTGCGGCCAATGAACCATCCCGTGCGTATGCCACAGATGAATTGTGATTCCGATCGGCCGGATTTATAATCGGAATATCCATGGGGGAAAGAAACCCGGGGTATAATCCCTTCAAGGTTTTTCCTCTCAACCAATAATTCCGTTTGGAGGCGCAAGGAGTGCTTCGCCTTCCCATTTCTTCCTTATCCCTAAACCGGCGGTTTCATCCATTGCATCTGGACTACTGGACGGTTCGCGAAGCCGCTAAGGCTGCGTTATTTTTTTCCGCACGGGCGGGTACTGCGTTTCGATTGGTCTAAGAGGGGGCACGATGAACGGCTGGAACACATCGCAAAAACATCGTTTCTATCTGGATCCGCGGCCGCGATGGGATCCCATGGCATCGCCGATCGCTTTTCCGGCAATCAATCTCGCTGGAAAATTATTCTTTCCCCGCGATAATCATTCCTTCGTTCTTGAAAGTAAACCGATGGGTTTTATCCCGGGCTGCAATCCCGCGCACTCTTGGCGCGGCGCATTGGAGGAGCTATGCCCTTTTTCCGCCGGTCCGTTCTCCGTGTTCTCCCAATCTTTTTCCTTCTCAGCGCGGTAGGACTCGCGCTCCCTACGGAAAAGGTCCGATCGCAGGGGACGGCCACCACGGTACAAATCGTCAAACTGGATACCAGCGCCTTCCCCGAAATCCGCGTGCAGGTTCTGATGCTGGATCCGAACGGAGCCACGGCGGCAACCCCCTCCAATCAGAATCTCACCCTATCGGAAAACAGCCGCTCGGTGGCGTTCACCGTGGAGCAAAAGGAACTCGGCGCCGAAATCGGATTCCTCATGGATGCCGGGATGGGGCTGTATAGCGGCGGAGCCAGCGGCGCGACGCGCCTGCAGGAAATGAAAGACGCCATCCAGGAACTCACCCAGGATCCGCTGCTCCTGACCGGGAAGGACGTCTTCTACGTCGTCGCCCAGGAACCGCACGGCCCCACCACGCTGGTAACCCCGGACACCCAGGCGACTCAAATTCCGACGATCCTCGGACAGTACAATCCGCAGATCACCTATCAGTACGCCTATCTTCTCGGCGGGGTGAATTCCATGCTGGATTGGTTCGCCAAGGAAAATTCCTCCGGGATCGGACGGGGCCAGGCCATTATTGTTTTTTCCGGATCGATGTTCGTTGATCAAAAATATCCCTTGAAAACCATCGCCGATAAAGCCAAAGCCATGGGTGTCGCGGTGCATACCGTGCTCGTCCGATCTTCCCTGGGCCAGCAGGAGACCCTGCAAAGCCTCGCGGATCAAACCGGAGGACAGTTCTTCTACCCCGGCCCGGAAGGGCCTTCCAGCCCTTCGGGGTTGAAATCGCGCCTAATGGGAATCCGCAACCAGTTCATTCTCACCTACCGGTCTCCCAACGCCGAAAGCGGAACCCGGGTGGTCTCCCTCGCGCTCGCCTACGGCCAGGGCGAAAAACCGGCGATGGCGCAATATACGATCGATGTCAAGCCTCCCGTAGCTGTCATCCTATCTCCGGGCAACGATCAATCGGTGAGTCCGGAGAAATACAAGCCGACCGAGAATCCCAAAGCCACCCCGGTTTCGGGAATCGTGGTGACCGGAACGGTATCCTGGCCAGACGGTCATCCGCGCACCATCAAACAAGCCGCGTTGCTCGTCAACGGAAATCCCGAAGCGACCCTGGACGGCCCGAAGGATCAATTAACCTTCGTATGGAATCCCTCCAAGGAAAATTCCTCCGGCCCCGTCACCCTGCAGATTCAAATCGAGGACGAATTGGGGTTGACCGGTCTGAGCGATCAGATCGTTGTGCGCATTACCTCCGGCGGCGCCTTTTCGTTATGCAAACCCGGGAGTTCTTCCCCGCTGTGCAATCTCTCGGCTTCCAACCTGCTGCCGTATCTGTCGATTCTTATCGCCCTCGCCGCCGTGGTTCTGGTGGTGGTTTTCCGCAGGCAGGTGGCCGGGACGGCCGGGGAAGTAGCCGGCGCCGCCACCGACTTTTTCCAGGAAGTGGGGGAGACACTGCGTTTTAAAAACCGCCCCGGTTCGGTGAAAGCGGTCCTGGTGGATCTGGACGGAAACACCGGCACCGGCCGGACCTCCTTTGATTTGTTCGGCACGACCTCCATCGGGCGATCCAAGAAAAACGCCGATCTGATTTTCCAAGCCAACCAGTCCGATAGTCCGATCAGCCGCTTGCATTGCACCATCCTGGAAGAGGACGGAAGTTTCTTCGTCCGCAACGACCAAAGCGCAAATGGCACCTATCTCAACGGACTACGGATGGTTCCGATGGACCGCTATCCGCTGAAAGAGGGGGATGAGATTCAACTGGCCAACACGGAAAAGGGCGGGGTCCGGCTGCAATTCAAGTCCCAGGGCGAAGGCGGGCGCGGAAGCGGAACGATGGACGTCGAATCCACCAACCGGGTCAGCCGGGAATAGACCGGATCCGATAGATGGCGGAGATTATGATGGAGAAGACCGGCACCTACTTGATGTCATTCCGACGAGCCCCGAAGGGGCGAGGAGGAATCGGTGACGCATTTCATGGAGTCGGACTCATTTTATCCATTCGTCACCGATTCCTCGCCCTCGCTACGCTCGAGCTCGGAATGACATTTTGCGTTAGCCCATTCGCTACACCGGCGAAAGAATCTCGCGAATACCTTTACGGCACTCGCTGCATCGGATCCCGTTTTCCCGTTCGGCGATCAGCATGATGATCGATTCGCATAATTGAATTATTCATAGGTTCACGTATGGAAGATTTAACCTCGACCCAATCCGTTTCCACTCCAACCGGACCTCGGCCCGGAAACGCCCCGCGCGCCGGATCGATCCGCATCGGCATGGATCAAAACATCGGCGCCTCACCCAAACGGCGTCTGCTGGAAGACGCCTACTTCGCCGAAACGATGACCACCGCCGGCGGCCAGGCGGTCACCCTGGCCATCGTGGCCGACGGGATCGGCGGAGAATCCTCGGGCGAGCGCGCGGCGAACCTCACAGTGGAAACCATCGTCGATTTCGTCCGCGGGTCCACCGGCGGCGATTTTCCCCAGATCCTGGAAGCAGCCCTCCAGCAGGCCAACCAAGCCGTCTTCGAGGAAGGACAACAGGAAGAACACAAGCGCGACATGGGTTCCACCGCAACGGCGGCCATCGTCTGCCGGGACCGCCTGTATATCGCTTCGGTGGGAGACAGCCGCGCGTACCTGGTGCGCGATGGGAAAGTGATCCAGCTCACCTCGGATCACAATTGGGGGGAGGAGATGATCCGCCTTGGCAAGCTGCGCCCGCAGGAAGCGGTGCGCAACCCGCACGCCGGTTTGCTCGTCCGTTCGATCGGATCCGAGCCGGAAGTTACCGTCGACCTCGGCCTGTACTGGAACGCGCGGGAGGACGAGGCCGCCGCACGCTCCCGGCAGGGAACGCCCCTCAAGTCCGGGGATCACGTGGTGCTGTGCAGCGATGGGTTGATCAAGGAACGGCCGGACGGGCGGGGTCACTTCGTCGAAGCCGCGGAATTCCCGGAAATTCTTACGCGCAATCCCCCGCTTCAGGCGGCGCGCACCCTGGTGAGCAAGGCCATGGGGCGCAACGCCAATGACAATGCATCGGTGGTCGTTCTTGAAAAAACCGGAGGCGCCGGTGTCCTGGGGAAGAGTCTTCTTCGCCTGGTGTTAATTCTGACGGTCCTTACCGTCTTGATTTTTGCGGGCGCGGTTCTTCTTCCGAATTTCCTTTCGCACATCACAACCCCAACCATCGCTTTGCCTGTGGGATCAATCCGGATCGTGGAATCCGGCGGGGATGTTCTGTATATGGAATCCGGCCAACTGCCGGCAAAACTGCAATCCAACTCATCCCTCCCGATCCATGCCGGTGGCACGCTGCAAACTTTGGAGGGAAGCATCCAATTCATCCTGCCGGATTCGTCCAGGATCTATCTGGACCGGTTCTCCAAAGTTACCCTGACGCAGATCGCCGACCCGCGGACCGAGGAACGGAACAACATCCTCACCCTGGAACAAGGCAGGCTGCTCGTCGTGTATTCTCCGCCGGCCGGGTATTCCAGTACGATCGCGGCGCCGGGAAATCTCCGGGCACAGGTGTGGGGTTTCATCCTGGGCGCAGCCTTCGATCCGGCGCAATCCCGGCTGGATGCGGATTGTCTGGAAGGAGAGTGCCTGGTGGCGAACGTTCGCGACGTTCTGCAATTGAGCGAGGGTCAATCTACCTGGGCCAGCACCAGCGGGATGGGTCCCCTCGAGCAAGCTCGGTACGACCTGTGGGTCGGTCTCGGCGGAATGGATGCGGCGTGGATCACGCCCACCACGCTGCCGTCCGCAACCCAGACTGCAACTCCTACGCGGACGCAAAGATACGTACCGGCTAAAACCACCGAGGTGCCGGTGTCCGGCTCGAATCCCACTGCCACGCCGGAACTCTCTCCGACGGAGCAGCCGACCGTGAATCCGCCTACGGATGTACCGACAGAGCCGCCAACAGCCGTCGACACGACGGCAACCGGTTGATAGCTCAAGTTTGCATAGGATACAGAATTCTGTTCTTTGGGTTTAATGAGTTCGATGTGGGCCGCCCGCTCGCTGTCGATGGTGGCCGAATTGGAAAAGTTTGAGTATTATTACCTTTATGAAAACTTCTCAACAACCGCAATCTCACAGCCGGCCGGCTATCCCTCAAAATGCGCGTTGGGGTTTGGTAATTTCGCTTGTCGCCGTTCTGGCGCTTACCGGCGGATATTTTGCTCTCGCAAAATATCAATTTCTATGGCCATTTTCCCGCCCGGTTGCGGTGGTGATCTCAACCCCCACGGTAAGTCCTTCCCCTTTGCCCAGTGCGACCCAAGATCCAACAATTGGTTGGAAGACCTTTCAGAACGTGGCGGGAGGATTTACCTATAGATATCCTCCGGAGTTAACCACCGATAAAACTCATCCGGTTGCGGTTGAGACAATCTCCGATTTCAGAACGCTATATAGTCCGGCGAGTTTCCCGGACGGATGTCCCAGCATATGTGGAAGCTTGCTCGATCCTCAAACGCTTGCAAACCAATTTAGTATCCTTCTCCAAGCACAAACCTGTGAAGTGTCCGATAGCTTCAAAGAAGATGTCAAGAAAAACTTTATTCTTTTCGGCGCGGGGATCTACTCGATTATTGACGTGGAAAAAGTTTACAGCCCAACTTTGAAAATTTGCGGATTGAAAATCCTGGATTATGGTTCCTTTATTGTCGATCTAAATGATTATGGCTACAAAGACGTCTTTCTCTCGGGCGACAAGGTCATTGTAGTGGCAATTTCTCCCTTTGCGCTATCGGAAGCGGATACAATTTGGGACGGTCTCGGTAGAATAGAAACCGGCGGGGGCTGGGGGTGTGATGCCGCCTGTGGCGAGAAAATGGTAACGTATTACAACCAGGTATCGGACGCGCCACTTGCCAATCCCATCATCCAAATCGGGGGAAATAGGGTCGATCAAATTCTTTCAACCTTCCATTTTACGTAATAACCTTTTACGATGCCGTTGCGAGCGAGGACGATCTGGTGAGTGTCGAAATTGACGAATGGACAGTTTCCCGAGGCGCCGACAACTGGGCCGAATCCCACCGCCACGCCGGAACTTTCCCCAACGGAACAGCCAACCATGGAACCGCCGACGGATGTACCGATAGCGGTACCACCGGTTGATACGCCTGTAGGGTCCACGGAGATATAACAAACTTCATCACTCGATGATGTTTTCTTTTTTTAAAATGGAACCGCCGAATGAACGCAATCGTCCGGGACTAAAATCTCGGACGATTGATTTTTCCTCTTTAGCTAGAGGATCCGGCGCACTGCTGGATTCTTTCGGACCAACTGGCCCGCCCCCAGCTTAGGGCAAGGCCCACGATGAAGGTAAAAATAAATTTGATCCAGGCGAGCCAGGCTGCCGAAAGAAGAGTGTACTGGATCCAGATAATTATCGCGTTTTGAGTTATGGGTAGTTTTCTTTAATAATAACAATCTTATGTGTGTTGGTAGATTAATATTAATATAGCCACCATTTTTTGGCAGCACGCTTTTGGAGATTATTCAGCTGCTCCCGAATGTCATCCGCACCTGGTGCTTCTCCAATCTCATCAATAATCAGTACAGCTTCTTTTGTGACTTCAATTGCCTTACTTAATTGATTTATACCGTAATAAATATCTCCGATACTCTTAAGAACCCTCGCCTCTTTATCGCGTCTGCCGATTTCGCGATAAATAATCCGTGCTTGTTCACAAGGCTCAATCGCACGTGCTTTCCGACCATGAATGATGTAGTAAGTCGCTATGTTCTCAAGAATGCTTGCCTCTTGATCGCGCTCGCCAATCTCCTGGAATATTTTCAGCGCCTTTTCTAGACAATCAATCGATGATTTTGCTTGACCTAATACTAAGTAAGCTGTCCCCATGCCGCCAAGAGCCTTTGCCTCTCTGTAACGATCGCCGATTTCATGAGAAATAGTTAGGGCCTGTTTTTCGTATTCAACCGCTCGATCAGCTTGCCCAATGGCTATAAAGGTGGCTCCCATATTATCAAGTTGTTTCGCTTCAGAAGAACGATCGCCGATCTCGTGGTAAATGATCCGAGATTGTTCCTCACACTCGATGTCGCTTTTAATTTGTTTCATAAGCAAGTAAACATTGCCCATCAGGCTAAGAATATTTGCTTGTTCGCGGCGGTCACCGATCGCACGGAAAATTTCCAATGCTTGTTTATAATTTTCAATGGCATTTACAAACATCATCAGAGAAGCGAAGATGATACCCAAATTTAAGAGATTTGTTCCCTCTTCGCATTGGTCACCATTTTCTCATGCGGTAGTCAACGCTTGATTTAACCGCTCGATCTCAGGTTTTTTACGCTCGAGGGCTTTTACATCTATAATAAATAGCGGTATATTTCCTGCGTCAATCTTAATCCATTCTCCCTTTTTATCCTTTTCCATTAAGCCTCCTCCATGCTATTTCCTAACTATTATTAGAAGTAAAGTTCCCCGGCGGAATCAGGTCTCACTTGTAAAAAAGTGTAAGACAAGCTGTATAAAAAGTTCAACCCAGCTGGTTGGTTTTGGGTAAATGTTAGACCACTCCCTTTCGAGTAACCCAAATCATAATATCTCTGATTATCTCAATTGTATCAAGTGGTTTTGTACCGTCAGTGTGAAAGTCGTTGGCGACCAAGTCTCTTGCTGTTCCTTCAAGGAGGAGCCTGATAGCCCGGAGAACATTGGATTTTCCGGAGTTGTTCCGGCCTATTAGAATAGAGAAGTCCGCTAGAGGAATATCGGTCGAACAGAAAGAACGATAACCCGAAATTGAAATCTTTGCGAGTGATAAAATAAGTAATCCCCTTTATATAATATAGGCTACCTTTGAAGCGTATCAACTATTTTCTAGACTCATTCAGCCTGATCTCATACGCAAGAATAGCTGTATTATACGCGTAATATTGAGTAGGTATTCCGAGTTCATCCAAGCGCAATCTGCTTTCTGATCTCCGACATATATTTTGCCCCGCACCGATAACAAATCGCCAAGCGTTGCTTCCGCCGATATTCGCGGAACCGTTCGGCCTTGCGACTGTTCCATAGTTCCGCGATCGTCGACTCGCGAACGTTGCCGATCGAATAATCCGGAAAGTCCACGCAGAAGTTCGCCTCGCCCGAGGGTTGGATATCGAATAATTTTTCCACGTTTGAACAGGATTGCGGACCGACCGGAGTTACCGCATCGCGGAACCAGGTCCGATACTCTTCCTCCGTCATGGGCATGTAAGGGTAATCGGTGATTTCCCCAAGATCGGCATGATAGGCTCGGAGTTGTTCGGCAAACTCGTCCGCATCGACGCCGCTGGTCTCGTGGTGGAAACCCTTCCAGGAAAATACCTCGCAGAAGAAATGCTCGCGCAATTCGCGTTCATATTTCAATCCCACCGCCTGCGGGACGTAATAATAAGGAACGATGCATAAACTCTTGATGCCCAAGCTTTTAGCCACTTCTGGCATTTTCCCCAAGCCGCGGTAGGAGTATGGGCTGATGGTGAAGGTGATGGATTTGGAGAGAGCCTTCCCAGTCTTTTTTTCCTCTTCACGAAGCTTATCCAACCCGGCACGGATCCGGCGGAAGCATCCGCTCATCCTGCGGACCGAGTCGTGGATTGCTTCGGGACCGTCGACGGAAACGGTGAGGTGGATGTTTCCGATGCGGGCGATATCTTCGGCGAACCGCTCGAGGTGGGTGCCGTTGGTATCGATGGAAATAAAAATTCCCTTGCCGTGGATGTATTCCAGCAAAGGGATGATTTCCGGATACAGAAAAACTTCCCCGCCGCGCAGTAAAAGGCTGCCGATCTCATGCGCCGCCAACTCATCCACCAGGCGTTTCCAATCCGCGAGCCCCAATTCCTCCCGGAGAAGATTGCGGCGTGAACGCATATAGCCCTCGCGGCTCCACTGGCCGCACATCCGGCATTGCAGGTTGCAGGCGTTGGTGATCGTGAGGGAAATGCTTTGGGGAAATTCCATTTACACCAGAGCCTTCCGGCGCAATAGGATGAACAGCAGCACGGCTTCGGAGGAATAGGCAAGAATGTTGGCAAAAGCCACGCCGCGGTATCCGAGCGTCGGGGTCAGGGCAAAACACAAAACGAGGAAGAACCCGGCGGTCCAGATCGCCGTCCACAGCGGGGTACGCGCGTCCTGCCGGGCGTAGAAAGCGCGTGCGGCAGTTTCGATCAGTGCGTGGGCCGGCAACCCGATCAGGAAGATGCTGGCGGTTGCGGCCACCATTCCCGCGCCCTCCGCCGTGAACGCACGGCCTTCGAATACCAGCCGCACGGCCGCTCCCATGAGCGGAATCCCCACTGCCATGACCGGGAGTGTTAGCGCGAGCGTAACCAGAACGGCGCGACGGATCATGCGCCGGAGTTCGTCCATCGCTCCGCGGTCGGCGAGTTCCGAAAGCGTCGGCAACAGCACAGTTCCGAGCGCGGAACCGATGATTGTTTCCGGGACCTGCATGATGAGCCAACCGTATGCCAGCGCGGTGATGGCTCCCGTGCCCAGCCCGGAGGCAAAGTTATCGGTGGCGACGAAAATGGTTTGGATGGCGGCCACGGTCAGAATACGCGGCCCCATCAGGGTGGCCGCTTTGATCACACCCGGCGAGCGCCAATCGAGCGAGGGCGTCCAATGGAACCCGTGGGTGATCAGGGCCGGAATCTGGATGGCCAGATGCAATCCCGCGCCGAGAATCGTTCCGTACGCTAATCCATAGATTCCATACCGCGGCACCAGCACGATCACACCGAAGATCAACCCGCAGTTGTATAAAATCGGCGCCAGGCCCGGCAACAGAAAATGCTTCAATGCCTGCAGGCTGCCCATCACCAGCCCGCTGACGGAAAAAATCAGCAGCGCCAGAAGATCCAAACGCATCAGGCTGGCGGTGAGCGCCTGGTGAGCGGGGTCGAAATTCGGAACGACCAGGTGGGAGATGAATGCTTGGGCGGAGAGGGCCAGTCCGCAGGCCAGAATGGCGGTGATGAGAAAGGCCCAGTTCGCCAGGCGTGAGAACAACGCCCACGCCACTTCCCTGCCCTCGCGGTCGAGCGTTTCGGTCAGGACCGGAATGACCGCCACGGCCATCGCCCCCCCGGAGATCAGGGCGAAGATCATATCCGGAAGGTTGTTGGCGGCGTTGAAGGCATCCAGCTGCGAGCCGATCCCGAAGGATTGTCCGATCAGGATCTGCCGCACCATCGCCAGCAGTTTATCCCCCGCAAACAGAAAGCCGAGCAGCAGGAACGAGCGCGCGATCCGCCGGTTCAAGATGTTTCCCCGATCTGCGAGAGTTGATCGAGCGCCGGGGCGAATCCCGGATGTTTGAGCAGCGCCTCACGCCAGTCGTCGATGGCTCCCGGACGGTCGCCGAGCTGCATGCGCGCCAGACCGCGCCAATACCAGGATTCTTCCAGGTTCTCCTGCGCATACAGGGTCGAATTCGCAAGATCGATCACGTCCTGATACCTCCCGGCATAGTAATACGCAAAGTAGGGACCGGTCTGGTACCATAAAAACCGCCAGGGCAAACCCTGGAACCGCGCCATATCGTATGCGTAGGCGGCATCGACATATTCCTTCCGGCTGACGTGAGTGGAGCCGAGATTGAAATACGCAAACGCCAGAGATTGCCCCCGCAGGGATTGGGCTTCGTTCAGAGCCAGGTTCAATGTGTTCGTCTGATTAGTCTCCAGATCCGCATTCGGCCCGAGGATGTCGGTCACTTCTTTCTCCCGATCCTTCGGATAGACCACCAGGTAGATGAAATTAAACGCGCGCCAATCGTACATCAGCGAATCGTAATCGACCGAATGGTTTGGCCCGAGGTAGGAATCCTGGGTGAGAAAGGTGCGCTTGTCGTCGAAGTATCCGGTCACAAAGTCGTAGTGTCCCATCCAGCCTTTATTTCCCTCGATAACCTCCAATCCCTTTTCGATAACCACCGGAAACCCGGCCGCGATCAGGTTGCGCATATCGTCGAGCGTTCCCCCGGTGCGGACGAGGATTCCATACTTCGTCTGATCCAGCACGAAGCGTTCGATTTCGTATGGCATGACGTTTTTATCGTCATGGCTGGGCTTCAGGTAGGCGGCAGCCGTTAACTGATCACCGTCCCATCCCCAAAAATGCAGCGCCATGGAAAGGGTGGCCGGTCCGCAATTGTTATATCCCTGGTACTCGTGTTGGGCGAAGGGTAGCGTCACGGAAGCGGGGGTCGGCGGGCGATACCGCGTGGCGGTCGGCGTTACGGTGGGAAGATCCGCCTCGGTTGCACCCGCGGTGGGAGAAAGCACCGCGCGGCCTGTGGCGGCCGCGGTCAGGCTGGCCTGCATCATCGCCAGCCGGGCCTGATCCGGCGTGGAGATGCTTTGCGGATGCGGGTAAAGATATCCCCGGACCTCCGCCTGGAATTCATCCAGTCTCCAATAAACCCGATCGTGTACGGCGGGAACCTGATAGAGGAGTAACCCCGCCTCGACCAGACAAACCGCGATCAGGAGGATGATGGCGACTTTTTTTCTCATGAAAAGCAACCGTTGAAATCCACAGGACTCCCGGGATTATACCTTCCGCTTGGGCGCGACAGGCGGTCCCAACGCTTGACCAAGATCGTTCCTGAACCGGGGGGCATTGGAAATATTTTTACCATTGGTTCTTTATCCGAAAATACCGTAGAGGCTTTCCGGGGGAAAAAGGAGGAATGTCAACGGCTGCCCTATGATCTTGTACGGAATGCCGCAGGGCCAATCATCCGCCATGGTCGCATGCAGGAAGTTTTTTTGGAATAGGAGATCAACTTTGCGGCGGGTATTTGCGCGCCGCGCTGCAAAAAGGACACTCGGGGTTGTCGCAAAGAAGTGCCTGCGGATCCTGGCGGATCCAGGCGACGGCGGTGTTTAATAAATCACGCAGCGGAATCCGTTGAAGGATGAACAAGCCGATTTTTTCCGAGCGTTCCACACCCGCCAGCATCGGTTCGATCGCGCCGAATCCCCTCGCGCAGCCGGGGAACACCGGGCACTCCACCACCCCCTTGGGGGTGAGCGCCCAGCGGACAAATTGTTTCCGCCCGGCGCGCTGTTCCGCCAGATGCAACGCCACGTTGGCCGAAGGCTCGGCACCCAGCAGGATCACGTCGCCACCCGCCCTGGCCAGTTCATCGATCGGCGCAAACGGCTCGGCGAGAGTCTGCGTTTCCAGAATCTCCCTGGCGTTCCAACCGGCAAAGGAGAGAATCGGATGGCTTGATCTCGCCGCTCCACCCGAGCGCCGGATCGATTCCGCTAGAGGTCCCATAAGCGGCGACGCGGGCAGCGACCCGCGGGAAAAATCCGCATCGACGCTGGCGCCGCTGGCGGCGGGGTAATCCACCGCGTTGTCCGCCGGCCCCTCCGACGGATACACCATCGTTTGGTACGTGAAGGTGGGCGTGATCACCGCGGTGCAGGAATCCGCCAAGGCCGCGGTAAGCGCGGACACCCCGCCGCGAAGGATCTCCGGTTCGGCCGCAGGTCCGATCGCCAGAACCCGCGCCTCCCCGTCAACGCCGATCCGTCGCAAGGCCAGCAGGATATTCCGATATCCGAAAGCTCCGGTTCGATTCTTGGAAGGCATGCAGGCTTTTTTATACCGGCGCGAGTGGTTCCGTTAATCCTTCTCCAGGTCGCTGCGCTTTTTTCCTTTGCCCAGTTCCACCGATCGCTGGAAGGCCGCCCAGACGGCGCGCGAGATGGCGGTTCGAAACCCCGCCTTCTCCAGATAATACATCGCTTCGGCGGTGGTTCCACCCGGAGAGGTCACCTGATTGCGCAGGCGGGCCAGATGCTGCGAGGTATGCATCGCATAATCCACCGAGCCCTTCACCGTTTGCAGCACCAGCTGTTCCGCGAGCTGGCGCGAGAATCCCAGATGCACGCCGGCATCCACCAGCGCTTCCATAAACAGGAACACGTAGGCTGGACCGCTTCCGGAAAGCGCCGTGGCAACGTCGAGCAGGTCTTCATCCTCGACGTACACTTCCACCCCGAGCGCGCCCAGGATCTGCTTGGCTTGGCCCTTCTGGATTTCGGTCACGGAGGGAGAGGAGGTCCAGACGGTCATTCCCTCGCCGATCTGGGCGGGCGTGTTCGGCATGGCGCGCACGACGGACGCGTGAGCGAGCCCTTCGACGATCCCGCTCAGTTTGGCGCCGGCGATTATCGAAAGCACAAGCGCCCCTTTGGGAACCCGGCCCTGGAGCGACGGCATCACTTCCGGAAGCACCTGCGGCTTGACCGAGAGCACCACCACGTCCGCCCCGTCGACCGCCGCGGCGTTGTCGGCGGCGAAGGAGATGCCGTACCGCTGCTTGAGTTCCTGGCCGCGTTCCGGGCGGATGTCGGCGGCCGTGATGCGCGCCGGATCCATTAGTTTCCCGGTCAATAATCCTTTGATCATCGCCTCGCCCATCACGCCGGAACCGATGAATGCCGCTTTGGATTTTTCCAGCATCATTTCCTCCTTATGCTTTCCGGATTAATCTTTTCGCCGGCGGCCGGCTCTTTCCGCCAATCCTAATTTTTGAATGCGCTGCCCGGCGATTAACCCCCGCTCCACTCCCACGCCCGCAGCCCTTCGATCGCGGAATATGCCGTCAGATCCAATTGCACCGGCGTCACCGAGATGAATCCCTCGGAGACCGCCCAGAAATCGGAGTCTTCCTCGGGAATACCCGTCGGCGGTCCGCCCCCGATCCAATAATACGGCTTGCCGCGCGGATCTTTCCGGGCCACCAGTTCGTCGCGATACACCCGCAATCCCTGCCGGGTGATGCGGACCCCAAGGATTTTTTCCTCGGGCAGGCAGGGAACGTTGATATTGAGCAATATCCCTTTCGGGATTTTCCTGTTAAGCAAATTCCGGGACGCGCGCAGAGCGAACCGCGCCGCCGCCCCATAATCGCAGTCCTGCTCCGGCTCCGGTACGCAAAGCGAAATCGAGATCGCAGGCGCACCGCTGATCACCGCTTCCATCGCCGCCGTGACGGTTCCCGAATACGTCAGGTCGTAGCCCAGGTTGGCGCCGGCATTGATCCCGGAAACGACCAGATCGATGGCTCCCGGCACCAGCCCGAGCATCGCGAGCGCCACGCAATCGGAGGGCGCGCCGTTGGAAACGATAACCGCCGTTTCGTCCGCAAGGCGGGAATCCCAGGCTCGCAGCGGCTTGTGCAGGGTTTTTACGTGGCCGCCGGCCGACCAGTTGCGTTCCGGAACGCATACCGTCACTTTTCCAAGGCTCCGCAGCGCCTGAACGAGTGCGATCAATCCCCGAGCGTTGATGCCATCGTCGTTGGTGACCAGAATGTGCGTCATCCGTGCGGCTCGCCTTTTTCACCGGCCGGGAGAACGTCCAGCCGTTTGACCATCCGGTAAAATCCATTGTACTGTACGCCCGCGACCCGCAAGCGGGTGGTCACTTTCCGATCTATCCGGTACCCTTCCCGTTGATAAAATCGAAGCGCGTGTTCGTTCTGCAGCATCACGGAAAGTGAACAGATTGGAAAACCCAGGTCTCTCGCCCGCCGTCCGGCGTTTTCCAAAAGCACGCGCCCGATTCCGCGATTGCGACGGGAAGACGCTACTGCCAACGTCTCGACGTAGAATTCTCCCGCTTCGGCATCCGGCTCCAGTGCCAGGGGTAAGCCCCTCCACGCCAGGCGGATTGCGGCTCCAAATCCAAGACCTTCTGCGCAAGCCCGTACCAACCCGATAGCGGCTTTCCACAAATCCGCCCCGGGAAGCGCCTGCGCTATGCCGACAATTTCTCCTTCTGCTTCCGCCAGTGTCGCAAATTGAAACGAAAGCAGGTGTCCTTTTTTTTCAAAAAGAACCGCAAGAACGCGGAGGACGTCCTCCCGGTTGGACTGCCCGAAGAGATAATCGCCGAGCGTCCCCATGGTTTCGTAAATCAATTCGGCGGCCCGATCGGCGTCATCCGGTGCAGCCGGACGCAGGGAGAGAGCGGGGTGGATTTGTCCGGCCATTCCAGCATTGTAACTAAAATTTAAATTCCGCGGAGGCGCGGTCGGACGGGGACCATTCCAACCCAGTGGATTGTCTTCCGATCAAAAGCGCATTACACTGCCGCCGCGAGGAACGAACCGAAATGTCCGAACCCGTCCGCGACCGGATGCGCATCCCGGAAGGAAACGAACCGCCCCGCCCCCAGCGGCGGCCGGATTGGATTCGCCTAGGGAAGCCCTCCGGCGAGTCGGTGAACGCGGTGCGCGAGCTGATGCGCGGCGAAGGGCTGCATACTGTGTGCGAGGAGGCGATGTGCCCCAATCTGGGCGAATGCTGGAGCCGCGGCACCGCCACCTTCCTGCTGCTGGGGGACGTGTGCACCCGTGCCTGCGGATTCTGCGACATCAAGCACGGGCGCCCGGAGCCGCTCTCTCCCGGCGAACCCGATCGCGTCGCCCAGGCCGTGCAACGGATGCGGCTGCATCACGTGGTGATCACCTCGGTCAATCGGGACGATTTAGCCGACGGCGGGGCTTCCGTTTTCGCCGCGAGCATTCAACGCATCCGCGAGCGGGTACCCGGCTGCACGGTGGAAGTGCTCATCCCGGATTTCAAGGGGAGACAGGATGCCCTGCGCATCGTTGCGGAAGCCCGCCCGGATATTCTCAATCACAATGTGGAAACGGTGCCGCGTCTGTTTCGGAAGGTCCAGCCGCAGGACCGGTACGAATGGGCGCAGGCGACCTTGCAGGGCGCAAAACAATTAAACCCGGATCAGATCACCAAATCCGGAATTATGGTCGGGCTGGGGGAGACGTTTGACGAAACGACGGAAGTCATGCGCGACCTCCGCCGGTGGAGCGTGGATATTTTAACGATCGGCCAGTACCTTCAACCCTCGCGCCGGCATCTTCCGGTGGAACGCTATTATCCTCCGGAGGAATTCGCCGAGCTCAAGCGCATCGGTCTGGAGGAGATGGGATTCCGCTGGGTCGAATCCGCCCCCTTGGTGCGGTCTTCCTACCGGGCGGACGAACAAGCCAGGGCGTTGACCCCAAAAAACCAAGCACGCGGAAAATAGCAAAGCCCGACCGTTACGTTTCCTGCCGCCGCAGAATCCAGATCACAAGCCCGAAGATCAAGATCAGACTCGCTAAAAGGACACCAAAATCCGTCGCGCCGGTGGACAGCGTGACCATGTTGCTCAGCGACAGGTTGAGGAGATCCGCCAAGTAGTAGGTCGGGATCAGCCGGACGATCGTATTGAGGATGGGTGGCAGTTGGAACACCGTAAACCAGGTGGGCGCCAAAATGATCAGCATAATGATGCTCGACCAGGTGTTGACCTGCATCATGGTCTGGAACACGCTCCCCATCAATAACCCAACGGCCACCATGAACAGCGCACCCAACAACACGGTCAGAAACGTCACAGGCCAATTACCCGCCCAACCGTGGTTGAGAGCGAGCATCGTGCCTGCCCCGATGGCGCTGTAGACCAATCCGGTGATCGCCTTTCCAGCCACCACCTCCGCCGGGGTTGCAGGGGAGACGAGCAGGAACTCCATCGTGTGCTTATCCTTTTCCTCCACGAGCAGTAGCGGCACCACGAAGGCGCCGGTCATCGTCAGCGACATCACCAGAAATAAAACCAGCAAATAGAGTTCGATCCGAAAGGCCGTGCTGGCCGATGAGCCCTGTGGGGGGGCAACATCCGACCAGTGGATCCTGGCCGGCTCGGCCGCCGGATTGAGCGCCCACACCTGATCCGAGACCAGCTGGCGAAGGGCCGCGAGTTGCGTTGCATTTTTTTGCATGTTCAGATAGACGGTTATTTCCGGCTGGGTGCCGGAAGCAATATCTTGGTCTAAATTCGGGGGGATCGCGATTCCTCCGACCGCCATTCCCGCATTTCGCACCTGCGCCTCCAGTTGCGTCATGGAATCCACTTTCAATAAGTTAATTTGCGGCAGCGCCTGCAATTGCGCTGTGAAGCGCGATCCGGCCGGGTCGTAAACCGCCACTGTGGGAGTGGCCACGTCCGATGCGCCGCTGAACAGGACGCGGAAGAGCAGGGACATTCCGACCGGCAAAATCAATCCGACCAGCAGATACCGATTTTTTATGGCGTCGCGGATATCCTTTTGCGCGATGGCCAAAATAATCCGCCCGTTCATTCCGCCAATCCTTTCCCGGTAAGCTGGATGAAGATTTCCTCCAGCGTGGCTTCCGCGGAATGCAGGGTGACAATCTCGCCCTGGGCGGCCCATTCGCCAAGCTGCCGCCCGTCGGCCGGATCATCCAGCCGCACGGTCCGTTCGCCGCCATCCCGGAATACCGCGCGTACCAGTCGCTGACCGTGGGCCACCTTCAAATTCTGCGACGTATCCAACGCCACAATCCGGCCGTCGCAAAGGAAAGCCACGCGCTGGCAAAGCTGGTCGGCCTCTTCCATATAATGCGTCGTGAGCAGGACCGTCACTCCCCGTCGCGCCAGATCCTTCACCCGGCTCCGGATCTGGCGCGACGCGGCGGGATCCAGCCCTTTGGTCGGTTCGTCCAGAAAAAGGATCCGCGGATCGTGGATCAGCGCCCGGGCGATGAGCAGACGCTGCTTCATCCCATTGGAATAACTTCGGATGGGTTCGCCCGCCCGCTCCTGCAATCCCACCTTCTCCAGCATTTCCGCCACCCTGCGGGTATCGCATCCAAAGAGCCGGGCGGCCAGGAGCAGGTTGTCCCTGCCCGTCATCCGTTCGTACAAATTCTGATATTCGAATACCACACCGATTTGCGATTTGAGCGCCTGCCGCTGGCGGACCACATCGTACCCCGCCACGCGGGCTTCCCCGGAGGTCGGACGCAATTGGCCGGTGAGCATGCGGATGGTGGTGGTCTTTCCGACCCCGTTGGGCCCGAGCAATCCGAAGATCTCGCCCTCCTCAACGGCGAAGGAAATTCCGCGGACGGCTTCGCGCCCGTTGAAGGAACGATTCAGGGAATTCGTTTCGATCGTGTTCATTAAGATCCCTCGGAAAAGACTATCCGCCTCGGAGGCGGCTACTCCTTCTTCCACCCCCTGGCTTTTTCCCCCAACTGGTCCAGCTTCTTCCAGTGTTCGCGTACGGCCTTCCGGCTCTGGTCGGTTATCTCAATCCGGGTGTTGGGCCGTTTCTCGACGAAGTGTTTTTCCACCCGCACCAGCTCCGCCTCCTCCAGCTTGGCGATGTGGCTGGATAGATTGCCGCCGCTCAGTCCGATCAATCGCTGCAGAAAGATGAAGTCGGCGGCCTTGCAGGAAGCCAGGGCGGTTAAAATGGACAGCCGCGTAGGTTCATGAATGATCCGATCCAGACCGGCCAGTTCCTCAAACGGACTATCCATGCGCCACCTCGCCGGCGGGCGGCATCGATCGAACCAGAAAGAGGTGTCCCGCCAATCCAAACAGCACGACCAGAATCCCGTCCACCGCATACACCAGAAATATCGGGGAACGGAAGCCGATAAATTCCAGGGCCGGCTTTCCCGCCAGCGGGAGGAACGCCGAGAGGGCGATCAATCCGGTACAGAACAATGCAGCGGGAAACACGGACAGCGATTGGCCGCCAGCCAAGTGAACCATTCGAAGATAATCCAACAGCAACCCCAACGCGAAGACCAGCGCAAAGATGGAAACCGGGATTTTCAAAGACACGTCCAACCAAAACACGCCGAGTACCAGGACGGAAAACACCGTGGAGAGAATCACGTCCGTCCACAAGGAACGGGCCGTTTGTTCCACCCGGCCGTACGTCGTGCGGTAGTACCAATCGATCAACACGTACAGGATGGTCCCTGCAAATAAATATACGATCGGTAACGATAAATCTCTCGCCCGGCCCGTCTGGGCGTTGGCCCACACATAAACCAGAAAGAGCAGCAATCCGGGAGGAACGGCCTTTAATCCCTGCATCCGGGAATAGTTCACCATGATAAACCGGATTTTCCTCAAGTCGGCCATGGAATTTTCCGATTACAAATAAGTTTGCAATGCAAAGTTATTGGTAATATATTTCCTTGGGCGGTTTTGTCAAGACCCCCGATCGGCACGGAGTTATCCGGCATTCCCCCCGGCCCGGCACCCGAATCGCCGCAGCGGGAGTAATCTGCGAAAGGAAAATGTATTCGTTACGATCCCGGGGAGGAAGCCACGCTATAGACCGCCAGATTGTCAAATCCCACCGAGAGCATTTGGCTCTTTTCGGATTCTACAAACAATCCCACGCCTCCCGACGCGCTGACCGGGTCGTGGGTGGAAAACACCTCGGCGCCGTTGACGAAGAAGCGGAAATTGGTTCCCTGCAGGAGCACGCTGAGCTGATTCGTCGCGGGTGCGCCCTGCAGTAAGCCGAGGGTGTCCTGCCAGGCGCTCGCCCCTTCCAGGGTGTTGCCCGCATAGCGTTCCATGCGCAACCGCCCGCGGCAGGTGACGGCAAACCGGTAACTGTGATCGCCCTGGTTCCGGAAGATCATCCCGAACGTATCGACTCCCGCGCCGCACAGGATCGTTTGCGCCGTAACCTCGATATAAATGTCGGACGGAAAATCATTGGGCAGGGTGGAACTCAGCGAGGTGTAGGGTGCGCTGACCGTAAACACCAACCACCCGTTGGCGAAGGCGGCGGATCCAACTTCAGTCTTGCGCAGCGTCCATCCGGACGAGTTGTCGTCCAGCGCATCGTAGAAAATCCTCGCGACCGCTGCCGCCGGACGGGTGATCATCGGCGTCAGGGTGGCGGTTGGGGCGGGCGTCTCGGGGGTGACTTCATCCAAGGTCGGCAGGAGCGAAGCCAGCGGCTGCTCGGCCGTGGGGGTAATCGTCGGGGAAAGTTCCGCGGTGGGAACGAGCGGTTCGATCCGGCATCCGGAAAGAAACCCTCCGGCCAGAATGACAATCGAGGTAATTCCGACCACCGCACGCAGTCCATCCCGCCCCCCGCGATCGGCCCGTCCCGCGGTTCGGGCCGGGGGCTGGAAGATGGAGCGGGGAAATCTCACGGCATTTTCCAGTAAGCCACTTCGCTCACGCGAACGACAAAGTTTACGGTGCTAACGGAACCAACGGCCAACCCGAACCGGCCTTCGCCGAACGCCGGCACCGTCAGCCCCGTCAGATAGTGGCCGTTGGCGTAGAGCTTAAGGTTGGTGCCTTCGGCCTTGAACCCCATTCGGTTGGTCTGGTTGGATCCCGAATAGATGTAATTGCTCTTGACCCATTCGGAAAGAAAGTGGAAATGGTCGTCCAGGTCGCTATTTAAAAATCCGAAGGAATAATATCCGTCGCAGGAGAAGCGCAGAAGATAGGACGGATTGTTGGCGGGGTAGGGCACGCCCACCACCAGGCCGTAGCGGTCACGGCCCGAACAGGTATCCGGCGTGGCGGTCATCTCCAGATAGTAGTCGGTTAATTTCGGGGGGGCGAGCGTATACCAGTCGGTGGAATTTGCCTGCTTGGCGGTCATGACGAATTTGTGGTCGACCACGTCGAATTTAACGTTATCGCCCTCGTATAAATACCAATTGGTGGCGTCGGGGAAATCGGTGAGGTAATCGGGCGTCCCCAGGCTCAGCCGGGGATCGTCCGCCGGGGGCGTATTGGTGAGCGTCGGCGTGCGGGTGGGTGAAACGGTCGGTGTCGGCGAGGGCAGAAGGGTGCCGGTCGAGGTGACGCTCGGCAATTGACCCTCGGGAGTGTTGCCGTTCTCCTGCGCGGTTGTGGGATTATGCAACTTGGTTTGGGTGAGGGCGGCCATGGAGGTCAATTGCTTGGCCACTTCTGTACCAACCGTATCGGATGAACTGGGCGTTGCGCCCAGGCACCCGACCGTGAATGCCAGACCCAACCCAAGGATCATAACTTTTTTATTCATGTTGACTGCCCCTCCGGAAGAAAATACGCGGAATACGGGCAGTATAGCATGGTTGCGCCGCCCGATCCCCTCCTATACAATTACAATCGAAGCAGACGCGGACAGCACCGGATGCAAGACCCCGGAGGCAACATCCTATGGATGTCATCAAGGTTTCCGCCGAATCGAGGACCAGCGCGGTGGCCGGCGCGGTGAATCAGGCTGTGAAGGCGTGCGCCATCGCCCGCACGTACCTCGCGCAGGACGGCCTGGATGTGGTTTGCATCCCTTCGTTTGTGCAAGTGGATATCGACGGGAAGGAACGTACCGCTCTGCGTCTGGTTGTGGAACTCCGTTAGAGGACCGGCGCGTCGAGGAACGCGGCTTCCAGCGCCAGCCGCACATTGGCATTCCGGTCGATCTGCTCCTCCGCCCGGCGCAAGGCCGAGAGCCAGCGCCGCGCCCGCTCCGGGGAAGTGCGTTCCGCCATTTTTTCCAGGGGGGCCTGGAAATCGATGTTGGTAAGCTCGGCGTCGCCCGACAGCGTGCGCAGCAACAGATCGTGGGCGAAGGATTGCCATATTTGGAGCGTGGCTCGCAGTTCATCGCGGTCCACGCTCGTTTTTTGAGCCAGCGCAAACCGCGCGATGCGGTTCCCCTTCAGAATTTGAGACCACTGCTGGAAAAGCGCTTCCCGATCGGCGCCCCAATCCTCGAGCTGCGCCTGGAGGACGGCCCAACCCAGCCGGCCCCCGGAGAGGCGCGCCAGAAGTTCCGCGCGCGCGGGAGCCAGCTTCCACCGCTCCTGCAGCGCCTGCGCCACTTCCTTCTCTGGGAGCGGCCGCAGCGGCACCACCCGGCAGCGCGAGACGATCGTCGGCAATAGCTCATCGGCACTTTCCGCGGTTATCAGGAGCAGGGCCGATGGCGGAGGTTCCTCGATCGTCTTGAGCAATGCGCTCGCAGCATTGGGGAGCGCCCGGTGGAAATCCGTCAGCAGCGCGATCCGCCGGCGGGCTTCGATCGGTTTGAGGATCAAGGCTTGGATCAGTTCGCGGGTGGAATCGATCGGGATCCGGGCCCCGGGTCCCTCCGGCTGCAAATGGAAAACATCCGGATGTTTCCCCGAGCCGATCAGCCGGCATGCCCTGCATTGTCCGCAGGAGTCTCCGGGAGCGGGCGGGGCCTCGCAATTAACGGCCCGGGCGAATTGCACAGCCAAGGTCCGTTTGCCGATCCCGTCGGCGCCGGTGAAAAGGTAGGCATGCGCCAACCGCCCGGCGGTGAGATCCCGCCGCAGGAGATCCACCGCTGCCTCGTGTCCGATAAGCTCCCAGGGCATGCCGGCGATTCTACCATCGGCCCCTCCCCGTGGCATTATTCCCACTTGCGGGAATCGCAAAAATCGCGTACATTTGACCCGTAGCACGGTTAACCCTCCTGGGGAACCTACCATTAGCATCTCAGAAAGGAGTTCCGGAAATGGCAAAAGGACTGAGCAAGGCGGAGTTCATAAGCAAACTTGCCGAGGGAACAAATATTAGCAAGAAGGAAGCGGCTGCATACCTTGAGGCGGTGGGGAAAATCGTTGGCGAAGAATTAAAAGCCCACGGCGAAGTTACGATCCCCGGCCTGATCAAGGTCCGTGTTGCAATCCGGAAAGCCACTCCCGAACGCGAGCGGATGAATCCCTTCACCAAGCAGATGCAGATGGTGCCGGCCAAACCCGAGCGCCGTGTGGTCAAGGCCGCTCCCGTTAAAGCCCTTAAAGAAATTCTTTAATCTTCCGGCGGCAGGTACATCGCTTCCCGATGTCCCCATGCACCTAAAGACGGTGTAATCCATGCGTATTACCACATGCCCGAATTGCCAAATGCGCGTCCTTCCCAAAGCGGACGGCACGTGCCCCAGCTGTTATGCCGTGATTCCGCCGGAAGATGCGGCGCCCGTCGTCAAGGCGGTCGTGGCGCCTGCGAAAAAGGAAACCAAAGCCACCGGCCGCAGGAAACCTGCCGCGAAGGAAGTGCGTGCTTCCCCTTCCTCCGCTCCGGCCGCCCAAAGCCCGGACCAGATTTACGCGGATTATTATCAGACGGCGCTGGATATTTGGCAGGGATCGCTGCGGGTGTTCCTCCTCCCGTATTTTCTAACCGGTGTGATCCTCGGGGTCGTCGGCATCGTCGCCAGCCGGTTTTCCTGGGAAGAGGTCGTTCTCGATACCGTGGTTCAACGGCCCAGCGCCTTGTCGTGGGTTCTCTTCTGGCTGGGCATTGCCTTTGTTGTCGTCTTGGCCGTTGTTGGAATTCTCAAGGCGGACGAGTGGGCCAAGATCCAGATCCGCGATATCGTTCACTCCCGGACCGGTTTTCCGGAATTTTATAAAGCCTACCGGAAGAATTACTGGCCGAAAACTGGCATGCCCTCCGGCGAGGCGTACGACACGTTTCTTTCCATCATCGGAAAAAAATAGTCTTCCTGCAACAGGTTTTTTGCCCGGGGCGGAGATTTCCTTCCGCCCCGGTTCTCTTTTATAATCCTCTGTTATGCCCCCCAAGACGCCCCCGACGATCTACATCCTGCACGGGGATGACGACCAGGCCATCGACGAATTCCTTCAGCAATTGCGCGCCAAGCTCGGCGATCCCGTCACGGCCGAGATGAACACGACCAGGGTCGACGCCAAGGGTCTGTCGCTCGGGGATCTCCGCGCGGCCTGCTTAACGGCGCCTTTCCTGGCCAAACGACGGTTGGTCATCCTGGAAGGATTTCTTTCGGCGCTGTCCTCCCGCCGGGGAAAATCACAGGCCGAGGCGTCGGACAAGCCGGATGAGGAAGCGGAATCTTCCTCCGCAGGGAAAGAGATCCTAAAGGAGTTCCTCGCGTTTCTTCCGGAGGTGCCCTCATCCACAGCGCTGGTGCTGGTGGAAAAACGCCAGCTTTCCGCAAGCAACCCGGTGCTGAAGTGGGCCGCGGGCGCCGGAGGCACGGCGTACGTCCGCGAGTTCCTTCCTCCCCGTGGGTCCGCGCTGCCGAATTGGATCCTCCAGCGCGCTCAGGCGCAAGGCGGCCAGTTCACGCTTCCGGCCGCGCAGCTGCTGGCGTCCGTGGCCGGCGACGACCCGCGCACGCTCTCCCAGGAGATAGTCAAACTGCTCACCTACGCCAACTTCGCGCGCGCGGTCACGCCGCAGGACGTCATCGACCTGACGCCGGAAAGCGCGCTGACCGGAATTTTCGAGATGGTGGATTCGATCGGCAGCCGCAACGGTTCCCGCGCGCTGCGGCTACTGCGGAAAACAGTCGAGCAGGGGAACGTCCCGGCCGTGTTCGGTATGGTCGTGCGCCAGTTCCGGCTGCTGCTCCTGGCGCGCGAGGCGCTGGACGCGGGTACCCCGGCTGCGAATCTCGCGCAGGCACTGGAAGTGCATCCGTTCGTCGCCCAGAAACTCGCCTCGCAGGCGCGCAATTTCACCCTGCCCGCGCTTGAAAATATCTACCGCCGGTTGCGGGATATCGACGACGAAGTAAAAAGCGGCCGAGTGGAATTGGACACCGCGATGGAATCGCTGGTGGCGCAATTGGCGTCGTAAATGACATCATCATCTTTTTTCAACCGACTGTTTGACGGTAAACCTTGGAATCATCGTCACCAATAATTTATTTTTGCTTTCGAGCACCCATACCAGTAGATTTAGGTCTCCATCACCAGGACATCCGTTTATGGTCGTGGAATAAACCGCCGTGAGGCCCGCCCTCGGGCAATGTGGCCAGCCACACAATTCCTTCCGCGCCTTCCTCGATGGAACGAGTCGCGCCTGGACCTCCCATCTCGGTCTGCACCCAACCCGGATGCGAAGCATTTATCAGCACGTTCGTGCCTTTGACGCTGTCCGCCAACATCAGCGTCAGGCCGTTCAACGCGATTTTGGACAATCGATACGCCGTCATATCATCGACCATGCTTTCGATCTGACCGGCGTCCGATGATACGTTGACCACGCGCCCGTAGTTGCGTTTTACCATCATGGGTATAAACGTCTGGCACAACAATAACGCGCCAAAGACATTGGTTTCCATCGTCGTGCGGTACGTTTCTATCGATGTCTGTAAAACCCGACCGTTTCGGTCGATCAGTATCGCGGCATTGTTCACCAATACATCCGCGGCTCCATAATCAGACATCACAAAATCGTATAGCCTCTGGATACTATCGGGATCCGTCACGTCGAGTTGGTGAACTGCGAGATCACCGGTCATCTTGGCGCCGATCTCTTTTATTATTTCATCGACGGTCCGCCTTCCATTGGCTTCATCGCGGCTGGTGAGAATGGTTCTATATCCCAGTTGAGCAAGCCGTTTGGCCACCCCGCGGCCGACGCCGCGGTTCGCTCCGGTGACAATTGCAGTGCGCATAATTCCCTCCAAAGTGTGTCATCCCGATTACAAGGATGATGATGTCATTGCTTCGCTCCCCCGGTCCGCGCGGCGAAGCCGGGGCGGGCTCGCAATGACAAAGTCTGACTTTTTCCGCAACTTGCAAAATAAAGAGTAAATAATTTTCATTTCCGTGAAATCCAGTTTTTTCAGCAAATCCGCGTACCTGATCTTTCCTGCCGGATCATAACTTACCACTTTAAAGTGTTTGCAATACAATTGTCGGCCGCTAAATTTGGCTGGGTCGTATTTTCAAACAGCCTCCCACCCCTTCGGCAATTTGGGTGCAGCCCAGGTTGGATCCGGCCGCCATAGTAACCATGAGCCATCCAACGGGTAGCTTCGCTTGTTTAATCTGTCGAAGACTTCCGTTTGATCTTTCTCGATACCTTTCACCCACGCTTCTTGAATGCCGCCCTCCCGGATTCCTTCCTGGTATTCATCCTCGTCCTTCCACTCCCAATGGAATTGAGGATCGATGACAATATCGAGGTCCAAGTCCAACGTATCGAAACCACAATGGCTCCGGCGGTAGGGAAGTTGAAAGTTGATATAGTAACAACTGAATTGATCCGATGCATGATCCCAGACCATGAAACAGGAATAATATTTTTCCGGTTCGAGGAATATCAGGAATCTTTTCTCCTGCCAGGCAAATTCCCGGAGAACAATGGGATCGCGTTTGGCTTCCTGCCACCGGGTTCCTTTGGAATAATCATTGTTTTTCCTTCGGCGCCAATACCCTTCGGGAAAAACACATTGGGCGCTGGGAAGCAACAAAAGCACCGATTCGCCCGGTCCGTCCTTTACCACAATCACCGACTGTACCAGCCACACGCGGTTGTTTACTATTCCCCGTAAGCCGCAGCTTGCTCCTGCTTCACGGTACTCTTTCAAGGATAATCTTCTCCGGAATGCGATTGCGTTGGTTGCAGTGGGTCCGTCCTATTCCATCCAACGATAGGCCAAGCCGACAGTTCGCAGGTTGAATATCATGATCATCAAAGCCAACGGTACAGCCGCCAGTGCCCAACCGATCTGCGCGGGATGAGTAAGCGACCAGCACATCATTCCCATCGGAACGGCCCCCGAGAGCAGCGCCCGGATAACACCTTCGATGTTTTGCCTGGCGACGTTCTCTTCAGCGATGCTGGGAGACATCAGGTTTCGGGTTTTCGAATGGCTCAGGATGTCGTGCGCCGCCGCCAGCGCGGAGATCGCAACCAGGATCGGCACCAGTACTGCCGCAAATGCGCCGAGCAGCGGTGGTTTGCCGCTTACCGCCAGCGCCAGCCAGCCAAGCAGCACCCCCAACCCGCAGGATAATCCGAGCTCTGCGATCAACAGATCGTTCGCCCTCAAGGGTAACGAGCGCAGCAACCACCAGCGCGCCAGGTCGGTCCGCAGACGCTCGGTGGTTAACCCTCCCAATGCGATCGTCCACAGTGCGCCCATCACCATCTGCACCGGAAAATTGGAAAGCAGGAATATCTCCAAGCCCAGGCCGAACACAAAGATCCAACCCAGCGCCTGGCCGGCTCGCAGGGACCGCAACGATTGGATGGCATCCTTCCAGATCAGCATCCACACGCCGGGCCGCGCCGGCAACCGGCTGGGTGCGTGCGTTGTCCCCAGACGCTGGCGATGCTCCAATATATCTGCCAGACTGAAATTCCATGAGCCGCGGGCAAGTTGGACGGCCGCATGCAGCTGAGTCTCCTGCGCGGCGCGGCCCATGTGGATTTTATCGGAACAGAGTATCAGGAACAGCAAGCCCGCTCCAAGATACGCGAGGTCCAAGGCAGCCCTGATTAACCAGCCAACTGGCGTCATACTCCCGGCGAAGGCAGCCTCGAGCGGAAAGCTCAGCAGGGTCATGATCACGGCTCGCAACCCGGGAAGGAAAATACCGACAAGCAATATTAATCCCAGCACGAAGACGGCCGGTCGCAACCAACCTAGTAGCCACGCACCACTTCGCCAACTCCTGCGCAAACGCAAAGCACCAATCCCCCAGGAAAAAGCTTGGAATGCCATCTGCAGCGGCAGGACGATCGCCAGCGCCCGCAGGCTGGTGCTTAAATACGAAATGAGATGAGCGTAATCGACCCCGTGTTGCAGCGTCAGTTCCACCAGCGTAAAAGAAATGACGATCGCGCCGGCCGCGAAGGGAAGCGCGTTCCCGATCCAGCTTTGGAGGAACCAGGCCAGCCCCACTTTCCTGCGGCTGACGGGCGTCTGGCAGAGTAAGTACGCATCCTCCTCGCTGAAGACGAACGGGCTGCGACCCGTCGCCTGCCAGAGTTGGATCCAGCTCCAAACCACAATTGAAAATACCCCGATCAGGACCGCCAGCGCCGATGGAGAGGCTACTTGTAAAGACCTGACAAAATTGGCGCTGCTCGCGCCCAGCAGCGCGAAGACCGCCGTGATCCAGATCAACCAAAAGATGCAGAAGTAGACGAAGTAAAAGCGGTTGGTCCGTGTACGGTCGCGTAGGTTATATCCCAAAACCGACAGCCAATACGCCAGCTGTGCGAAGGTGCGGCGGGAAAAAAGCGTCCAGACTGGATCCATTCTAGGCAACGCTCAGCCGGCCATGTTCCAGGAAAAATACCCGGTCGGCCAGGCCGCTCTTTAAATCTGGGTCGTGGGTGGAGAGCAGAATGGCGGCGCCCTGCCCTCTGAGCGCGGCGAGGCGGGCGACGAACATGCGGCTCGTCGCGGCGTCCAATGCCGAGGTGGGTTCATCCAGGAGCAGCACTTTGAACGGCCGGATGAGCGCAAACAGCAATCCCAGTTTGAGGCTCATCCCGCGCGAGTAGAGGTGGGGAAGCAAGTTGCGCGCCTCCCAAAGCCCGAACTCCTTAAGCAACTGTTCCGCCCGGGATTCGAATCCCTCACCGGCGTCGTGGGCCAGGGCGAGGAAACGCAGATGCTCCCAGGCGGTCATCTCGGCGTAGAAACGGGGCACGTCCGGCATGAAAGCCAGGCGGCGTTTGGCTTCCGGCTCGTCCGCATAAAGGTCGTAACCCTCTATCCGGACGGTTCCCTCCGTCGGGCGCATCAACCCGGCCAGGCACAGCATCAGGGTGGACTTGCCGGACCCGTTGGGACCTTCGAGCACGGAGATTTCGCCAGCGGTCAGCGTCAGATCCGCCGGCGCCAATGCTTGAAATGCGCCGTAAGAATGGCTCAGGCCAGTGGCTTGTAGAATTTGCGGCATATTGTTCCCTTCCCGACCATTATATGTCCCCCGGACGTTCTTCTCCAGAAGGTATGGCGCTCGTGCCCCGTTCTTTGGTTCTATGCCCGCCGTAATTCATCGATGGGCTTGCGTTCGTTTACCGGAAACGCATTTGTTGTCTGCACGCATTGGATACCGTTCATAACCGCTTTCGCGACACTTCGATGAAGTTAATTCGTGAATGGCGAATGGGAAATGGCTACGATATCACCGGCGGCGTATCGTGCGTCGTAATCGGGCCTCCCAACGTACAAGCGATTAGGGAAACTTTCTATTACCTATGGATAATTTAGCTTGCCCGCCACCGCCGCCTACGGCAGCTTCGTCGCATCAATCGAAAGATACCGCTCGATCGGGATGGCGATCGGCGTGCTGACGTAGCCTTGAATATACGGTTTGACCAGCGTATAGGAAAGCGTGTTGGCGGTGAACAGGACCGGCGCGTCGCGGATGATGATATCCTCCGCCTGCTGGTACATCGCGATCCGCTTCACCGCGTCCGGCTCGGTGCGGGCCGCCTCGAGGATCGAATCCAGCTCGTGGTTCGAATACCCGCCTTCGTTGAAATTCGATCCCGTGTGGAAGAGGATGTCGGCGAAGTTTTCCGGGTCCGGGTAATCGGCGCACCAGCCGCCGGACCACATCTGCCCGCGGCGGCCCGCGCCGACCTCGTCCAAGAACTTTTCCGGCTCCAGGTTCTCTACCCGGACCGTCACCCCCAGATATTTCTTCCACATTGCCGCCATCGCGGCGAGGTCCGGGCTGACGTAGCTCCCGTAGCCCGCATCCGTGATGATCACCTCGGGGAAGTCCGCTCCGGCGTATTTGGATTCGGCCAACAGCGCCTTCGCGCCTTCCGGATCGAAGGGCAGCCCTTGCAGCCCTTCGCGCCTCCCCGGCAAGCCCGGCGGGTAGAGCCCGGCGGCCGGTAGCGCGCCCCCGCTGTACACCAGATCGATGAACAATTGTCGGTCGAACGCCTCGCTGAAGGCCTGGCGCACTTTCGGGTCGTCGAACGGCGGCAGAGTGTTGTCGAAGACCATGTAGCCGGTGCACAAATCGACGCCTGTCGATAGTTCCGCGTGTAGAACATTCGCCGGGTCGCTGACGCGCGCAGCGTCGGCGGTCGATACTCCGGCAATGTCGATGGAATCGGATTCGTAGAGCCGGATCGGGATGCCGGTGTAGAGCTGCACATCCACGTAGCGGATTGCGGGCGCCCCCAGGTAGAAATCGTCGTTGCGCGTGTAAACCATCTCCTTCATGCTCGTCCAGCTGGTTAGCTTGTACGGCCCGGTTCCGTTCGGGTGCTTGTACCAATTCGGGCCGGATTCCACATTCGCCTTATCGACGATAAACGCCGTGGGATAGGTGAGCTTGGCGAGGAAGTAAGGCTTGGGTGCGTCGATCGTCACTTCCAGCGTGTGGTCGTCGATGGGGCGCAGGCCGGAAATGTGATCGGCCTTCCCCCCGTGCATCTCGTTCACGCCGACGATGTCGCCCAGGTAGGTAAGCACCGTGCCGGATTTCGTCGTCCGATTGGCCGCCCGCTCCCAGGAATAAATCACGTCCTGCGCGGTCACCGCGCGCCCGTCGTGGAATTTGGCATTGGCCCGCAGCGTGAAGGTGAATACTGTGCCGTCCTTCACCTGCCAGCTCTCTACGAGGTCCGGCACCAGTTGCATTTGCGGATTGAACGAAAACAATCCGCTGTAGACCATCTTGTCGCCTGAGCCGCGCGCTGTGGCCGGATCGTAATCCCGCGGGTCGCTGCTTTCGCCGCCGGTCAGATACAGCGTTTCGGCGCGCGGGTAATTCTGGCGCGCGGGCGCGGGATTCCACGTAAACGCGGTCGCCAGGATCGCCGCCGCAATAAGGAAGAGCGTTCGCCCGCGTCGGCTCATTTTTTCCTCCGGGTTACGACGATAATCAAAACCACGCCTGCCGCCACGATCAGCAGAATGCACAGCAGCCACGCGCAAATAACCAGGATCATTTCATTCGATCCTATGGAACCGAATCCGAAGGATTCGGTAGCCACTATCGCGGTGATTGGAGTAATCGTGGGCGTCGGCGTTACCGTTGGGGTGATAGCGCCTGCCGTCGGGCTTGCGGTGAGCGTGGGGGCCGGGTTGACCGAGAGCGGCTCGAACGTCGGAACGACGGTCGGCGTGGCGGTCGGCTGCAATTGCGAATCCGGAAGCGGCTGCGCTCCGACGGATTGTCTCCAGGCTCTATCTAGACCGTTGACGCCAAATCCATATATCCCGTTCAGGGCGTCGTCGATCGGCATCCCGCCGCTGAGCAAGGTGAGCAGCGAACGCATCTTCGATGCTCCCCCCGTCCGGATGAGGTAATCCACCACGCTGAAGGATTCCTCGTACGCCAGCTGCGCCTGGTTCGCATCCTCCGGGAAATTTCCTCCCAAGGATTGGAGCGGAAAGATTATATTCTGATGGATCGCGGCTTGTAGGTCGGATAATCCCGGCGCGCCCGGTCCGCCCTGGCTGACCATCGCCAGTCCTTCGTTGAGCCAGGTGGGGATTTCCACCAGGCAGGAAAACGTGGAATCGTCCACGACTGTGTGCATCAGTTCGTGGGCGATCGCGCCCATCCCCCACGTCTCCTCCCCGGCGGGAATTCCCAGACTGATGATGTTGTACCCCCCATAGGAAAGCCCGCCGGTCCAGCCCGGCTCGTACAAAACCGCCGCCCCCAATTCGTCATACGTGTTGTACAGGTAGATGTCGATCGTTCCCTGCGGCTGCAGGTCGATCAGATCGTGGATGTGCGTCAGCGCCTTGGTGGCGGTATCGTGCATCTGCTTTCCAAACGCCGCGTCGGTGCGGTACCAGTGGAGCGTCACCCCTCCGCCCGTCAGGCTCTTCCACGGATGCTGGGAATCCAGCCAGAGGGATTCTTTTTTGTCGATCAGCGTTTCTTTTCCGTCCGAATCGGTCACGCGCCACTGCCACCAGATGGTCGCGCCCGGCGGCTCGGAGCCGGATTGGTGCATGTCCCAGGTCCATTCGGCCGTCACGTCCTCTCCGGGGGAAAAATCCGGAAAGGCCTTCCCCACCACGTCACCGCAGGTGGTCTTGTTCGCCCCATACTCCAGCACGATTCGCTCGATGGTTGTGGAAGAATGGATCTTCAATTGAAACGTTAAGGTGTTTGGAAAATCCGCGGTGGATTGATTGTTCTGGACGGTGACGTTCGCGACAGGCGAGGCCCAGAC